>CAJUBY010000007.1:0-50667 GCA_910585055.1 uncultured Christensenella sp.
CTCTGACCCAGCAACGCCGCGTGAGCGATGAAGGTCTTCGGATTGTAAAGCTCTGTCGCAGGGGACGAAGTATGACGGTACCCTGTAAGAAAGCCCCGGCAAACTACGTGCCAGCAGCCGCGGTAATACGTAGGGGGCTAGCGTTGTCCGGAATTACTGGGCGTAAAGGGAGTGTAGACGGCTTGTCAAGTTATAAGTGAAAGCCTGCGGCTCAACCGTAGAATTGCTTATAAAACTGACTCGCTAGAGTGCAGGAGAGGTGAGTGGAATTCCTAGTGTAGCGGTGGAATGCGTAGATATTAGGAGGAACACCAGAATTAGATACCCTGGTAGTCCACGCCCTAAACGATGGATACTAGACGAAGGTGGCTTGCCCATCTGTGTCGCAGCTAACGCATTAAGTATCCCACCTGGGGAGTACGGCCGCAAGGTTAAAACATAAAGAAATTGACGGGTCCCCGCACAAGCAGCGGAGCATGTGGTTTAATTCGATGCAACGCGAAGAACCTTACCAAGACTTGACATTGCGTGACAGGTAACGAAAGTTACCCTCCCTTCGGGGCACAAAAACAGATGGTGCATGGTCGTCGTCAGCTCGTGCCGTGAGGTGTTCGGTTAAGTCCGTCAACGAGCGCAACCCTTATTTCCAGTTGCCAATATTCAGTTAGGGACTCTGGAAAGACTGCCGTGGATAACACGGAGGAAGGTGGGGATGATGTCAGATCATCATGCCTCTTACGTCTTGGGCTACACACGTGCTACAATGGGCGCTACAAAGAGTTGCAAAGCCGTAAGGCCCAGCCAATCTCAAAAAAGCGTTCTCAGTTCGGATTGTGGGCTGCAACCCGCCCACATGAAGTTGGAGTTGCTAGTAATCCCGGATCAGCACGCCGGGGTGAATGCGTTCCCGGGCCTTGTACACACCGCCCGTCAAGCCATGGGAGTTGGGGGTACTCGAAGTCGGTAACGCCAACCTGCAAAGGAAGCGTCCGCCTAAGGTAAAACCAATGACTGGGGTTAAGTCGTAACAAGGTAGCCCTACGAGAACGTGGGGCTGGATCACCTCCTTTAAGGAATCTGCAATCAGAGCAGATACCAAAACTTTTTGATCGATTTTAGTTCGCCCAAAATCTATCACTAACCTATGTGTCAACGGAAGAGTCGTGTTTTATAAACGCGGCTCTTTCGTTTTTATAAAAATTTTTCGGCTTTCTTATTCCGATATTGATATTATTTCAAACTTGCATGGCATACTGCGTATATATTCTGTTGGAATTGTATAAGACGATTAGTCTTATCGGCGTGATATTATTTTTTGAGCTTATTGGTGTTCATTAAAACATATATCATAATGGTATATGTTATATGGATTTCCTTGCGGACAAAGAATAAGCGTGCTTCTTCGCTTGCGAAGTATAGCACGCTATACTTTATAAAAGATTATAAAGATAAATCGAAATTTATAATGCTTTTTCCATAGTTAAACTTTGTACAGACATACCCAACGATTGATAGAATTTTATTGCCCCTGCATTAAAGCTCCACACTTTCAATTCCGCAGACGTTGCTCCTTGTTCTTTGGCACGTTTAACACCTTCTTGGTAAACGGCAGTTCCAATACCTCTGCGACGATAATTTTCATTCACAACAATATTTTCAAAATATGCATAAGTACGTGGAGTTTGTGCTTTATACGTAGATTGTATGATTTGTAAAATTGCAAAACCGACAATTTTATCGTTTACTTCGGCTCCAATCATTGTCTTATTGCTGTCAGATAGCGACGCTTCAAAGTCCCATGCCTTTGGCGTAGTCGGTTTTTCTATTTTTCTAAATAAATCAGGACGCTGTTCCATTTCATAGTTGTGCAACTGCATAAAAAGATTATTCACGTCGTCAAAATCTTCTAATTTGAGATTGCGTATTACCATTTGTATACTCCGCTAAATTACTGTTTATAGTAGTTTAATAATAGCATGACCGTACTAAAAAAGCAAGAACGATTATCATCCTTGCTTTAATCACTATGAAATACACCATTAACGCTGTGTACTTATTTATATTTGTTGCGTCGCGCTGTCTTGAGTTAATTATTATAGTAAAGTGTAATACGTTCGGAATCGGGAGACCGAATATTGAAAAAATCATATTGGTATTATATTTAATATGATAACTTTAAATTATGATAACTTCCGTATACGGTCGGATCACGAAAGTAAACGTGTTTTGAAATTATTTATATTTGATTGTGAATGTGTTTTATTATATCATTTAATGCAATTTAGTGCGCGTATTTGCAAACTAAACAGCTCAAAATAGCAATTGATTTGTAAATCCGTCTATTGTATCATGTGTACAGTCAAATAATGCGTTATTTTGCGCAGTAGAGCTTGTAATTCGTTTACGGGAGTATGTATGAGAAAAAGACCGATCTCAATTCTTGCGCCGATTCTGATCGCGCTGTGTGTGTTTGCCGTAGGCGGTATGTTTGCTTCAAGTCCGTCGAATGCAGATACGAACGCGCAATACGATCTTATTTTATTTATAGGTCAGTCGAATATGGCAGGCCGCGGCAATGCGGGCGAAGCGGTGCGCGTTCAAGAAGGTCATGCGTACGAATTCCGTGCAATATCCGATCCGACAAAGCTGTATCCGGTGGAGGAGCCTTTCGGCAAAAACGAAAATAATAACGAGAGCGGTGTGAGCGAAACGATTAAATCGGGTTCGCTCGTATCTGCGTTTTGCGAAAGCTATTACGCCGCGACGGGAACGCCCGTCGTAGCGGTATCGTGTTCGAAGGGCGGTACCGGGATCAATTTTTGGGATACCAACAGACCGGCATATGACGATGCGTGCGAGCGTCTGTCCCTTGCCAAGAGGTTTTTGGGCAACGGTGTACGTCATACATATCTCGTATGGCTGCAGGGCGAAACCGACGGTGATAATGCCGTGACCGCCCAACGTTACACCAAAACTCTCGATAAGATATTCCGCGCGTTTCGAAAAGACGCAGGAGTCGAACAGTGCTTTGTTATTCCAATCGGTGCGTTCAACGGCGACAGCGAAGCGATTAAATCCGGATACGATGTAATAAGACAAGCGCAAAAGGATTATTGCGAAAACAGCGAATACGCGACGCTCGTCAGCACGCAGCTTGCCGATCTGTCCGAATACGGATTTATGAAAGACAATTTTCATTTCGTACAGGAAGGATATAATATCGTCGGCGCCGATGCCGGAACAAATGCCGGATATTATGTTAAAAACGGCGCTGCGCCGCAGTGCGTTCCGTACGAACCCAAACGCGATCCGTTAAAGACGGGCGGTGCATGGAAAGCGGAAAACGGCAGAGTGGTTATCGCGGCGGCGTCCGCCACGGAAAATTCCGTATACGCAAGTGCTACGTCGCGCTATGTCGACGACGTGCGATATTTTTGGCGCAGATACAACGGTGCACTCGACGGTATCGAACAGGTCCCGGACAACGGGAAAAACTGGAATGCCGGAACAGGTTTCGAACGTGCGCCGCAGCTCAATTTTACGGTATATATAGACAGCCCCGGTAAATATTATTTGTATTTCCTGACCTCTCATCCGGATACCGGCGGTAATTCCATGCTCGCCTGCATGGACGGCGGTCCGCTTAAGGAGTGCGCTCTAGGCTCTTACGGCAAGGGTATATGGCAGTACGACGCAAGTTGGGCGTTCGATATAGCCGAAAGCGGCGAGCATACGCTCACGGTGTGTGCGAGAGAAGACGGCGTGGTGATAAATCAGATCGTTTTATCCGAACGCGACGACGAAACATTTACGGACAATATCGCGCTCGAAGAAAGCGGCAGGCTGGAAATAACAGAAAAAGGCGAATATATAGAGATAAACGGGCATGTAATGATAGATCTCGTATCGGCGTTGGAAAACGGTTCTGCGTGCGGACACGAAAGCGGCAAGGGCAGCGGACAGTTTGCCGGGATAACATATTCGTGGGAGCACGGCTCTAACGGACGCGGCGTGCAGATATTTCCCAAGGACACCATGCAGTGGAAGCCCGATTCTGCCGACAGACCCGGATTGCGGTATAAAGTCGAATTCAATACGCCCGGCGATTATTACGTGTATTTATACGCCAGCTTCAGCGATATGACGAGCGATTCGGCTATGATCGCGCTCGATAATGATACGCCGATCGAGCTTGCACAGCCGTTTTCCGCGTCGGGCAGCAACCGTTGGTCGACAAACCATGCGTGGAAAATAACCGTTCCTACGGCAGGATCACACACCGTAAAAATTTATGCGCGCGAAAGCGGCGCCAATATGCATAGGCTGTATCTGTCCAAAACGTCGGGCGACTGTATAGGCGCGAGCGATCCGCCGTCGAGTCCGCGTATCACGGACGGTATTCCTGCCGAAAAAGACGGCGCACTTTTTATCAAAACGAATAATAACGGTACGGTAAAAACCGTAATAAACAAAGCAGGCGAGTACGATCTGTACGCGGCGGCAGGCGTCGGCGCTCTTACCGTCAACGCCTGCGGCACGGAACTTTCCGTCGACGTAACCGCAGCAGGCTGGACGTCGCTCGGAAAATTCACAGCCGATACGGGCGAAGTTACGTTTGCCGTAGACGGCGACGCAAAATATTTGTATGCGGAACATGTCGACAATGCCCATATCGACGGGTTGCGGACGCTGGTGTTCGGCGATTCGTACACGCATAAAACATACTGGACTCAGTTCGACGAGCAGATGTCCGAAGTCGGGGCAAAGACTATAGGCGTGTCCGGAACGGAAGTGGATAACTGGGTAGGCAGAGTGTCCGAATTCAGTTTGTATGCGCCGCGCAATATAGTCATTCATTTGGGCGTAAACGATATCAACCGCGGAGAGACCGGCGAAAGCTGCGGAAATTCTATAATCGAGCTTATCACGTCCGTAAGAACGAGATTCCCGTCTGCCAAAATATTCTACGTAGCCATTTGCGACAACAACTCCAACAGCGGCAAATGGACGGAGTATGCAATATCCAATGCCAAGGTAAAAGTTTATGCGGACAGTACGGACGGCGTGTATTTTATAGATTTCAATAGGGAGATGAAAGAACACGCATCCGAAATGACAAACAACGGGTTTTCGGGCGATAACCTGCATATGAACGCGCAGGGTTATGTGAGATTTTCCGCGATGATAAAACAGGCGATAATCGCCGCCGAAAACGGAGCGCAATTATGAGAAAGAAACTGTTGTCGTTATTTATAGTTATCTGTATGTTTGTCGTTGCGGCATGCGGATCTCAAGATCCGCCAGATAAACCGCAGGATATACTGCCCGAGTCCGTTTCGCTCAACGCGACCGATCTGGAGTTGGAGATAGGCGAAGAATTTGCGCTTAAAGCCGCCGTATTACCCGAAAACGCCGCGAATAAAACCGTAAGCTTCTCGGTGCTAGGCAATGCCGTGTCGGCCGAAAACGGCGTAATAAAAGCGATTTCCGCAGGCGATGCGGTCGTTACGGCAACTACGGTAAACGGTCTTACTGCCGAATGCCGCATCAAGGTGTTGCCGGAAGACGACGGCAAAGAACATATCCGCGACGGTTGGTTGTATTACGAAGATTTTTCGATTCGCCGTGCGGTCCCGGAATATTTCGGCAAGGATGTAAAAGGTTTTTCGAGAACGGAAATAGAGGACGGTGCCTTGCGTATGACCGTAATAAACGGCGGTTCGGGCGATCATGCGTTTTTTACTTACACATTTAAGGAAACATTGCCTGCGCGGTTCGTAGCCGAAGCTCGTGTGCGCTCGGACAGTCTGGCATTTGCGAATCTGCTGTTCTGGTACGGCGAGACCGAAGATTATTCCGATACGGGCAGGATAGCGGCGAACGTCGCTATGGATAAGGGCTTTTTCAAGATCAATCAAGGCTCGGGCTGGAACAAATTCGTTATGCCGTACGATAATGGCAAGTGGTACGACGTGCGCATGACGGTCGATACGGACGCGTCGGCGTACTGGATAACGGTAGACGGAACGGCGAGCGGCAAGCTGTCGTTTAGAAACGGCATATCCGATATACGCACATTGCGTTTCGGGTCGGAAACGGCATGGGCGGACGTTAGTTACGCGAGCATCGGCGTTCGCGCGGCAACGTCTGCGGATTTCGACGTGTTGCCGATGGGGCTGAATTACGTGAACGACTTTGAAGGAACGGCAAAGCCCGCGGATCTTACGGAATCGCACCAGAACGGCGGCGCCGCGGATTTTTCCGTCGACGGTCGGGTGACATTGTCTACGCCTACTTCGGGTACGGTATCGGTAACGAAAGTGTTCGACGAAGCTCTCGACGGTACATATGCCGCCGAAGTGCGTTTCAAAAACGAATCATCCGCCGCCAATACATTTGCCAACGTACTGTTTTTGCGAAACTCCGCATTGAGCGGTACTGCCGGCAATATCGTGACGCTGGCAGTAGAAAGCGGCAATCTGCGTTTCCATAACGGGTCGAAATGGGCGACTGTTCCGTACGACGGCGGTACGGTCGCGCTAATAGACAACGAATGGTATACGCTTCGTATCGTGTGCGACGGAACGGCTAAAACATATAAAATGTATTTATCGGGCGAAAACTATATAAACAGCGTCGGCGGAACGGCTTCGCTCGGACAGAACGTGTATTTGGGCGAGTTCGATTTTCGCAATAAAGCCGCCGGCGATCCCGATTCGATAGAGCTTGCGATAGGCATGGGAAAAGCGGGCACGCGGTTTACGGTAGACGGATTTTCGGTATTCGATACCGATTCTTACGAAGTTTAAAACAAAAGGAGATAGCATGAAAAGTATCTTAAAAAACGTATTGATGTTTGTTTGTGCGGCTATGCTGCTTTTTACTACCGCTTGCGGTACCGAACAGCCCGGCGGCAAAACGGCAAGGGTCGAACTCGAAACGTCTTCGCTCGCCATGAAAACGGGCGATACGTATAAGCTTTCGGTCACCGTCGATCCCAAATCGGAAAAACAGGTTTGGGCGAGCGACAACGACAAGATTGTTGCCGTGGCGCAGGACGGAACGGTACGCGCGATAAAACAGGGTACGGCCGTGGTATCGGTAACGGCAGGCAATGCCAGCGATTACTGCCAGATAACCGTTACTGACGAACAGTCCGGCGATGCGGACGACGAGATAAAAGAAGACGGTTATATTTATCACGAAGACTTTACCGACCGCACGCAGGTGCCCGGTTATCTGCGTAAAAACGTGTCGGGCGGCGGCGCGATAGGCGTAGCAAACGGCGAGATGTCGCTTTCGACTGTCGGCACAGGCATAGCGTTTGCGACATACGAGTTCGACGAAACGCTTTCCGGCAAGATAATAGCGGAAACTCGCGTAAAGGTGTCGAGCAATTCGTTCTCCAATATATTGTTCTTTTACCGCGGCGAACAGGGTTATAATAACAACGACATAATAGCTTGTTTGGGCATGACCGGCGGCGGGTTCAACAACAACGACGGCAGCAGCTGGCGCGGTATCGGAAAAAATTACAGCGTAAACACCTGGTACGAGATACGCATGGAACTCGACATCGGTAAAAGCCGGTACGATCTTTATATCGACGGACAAAAATTCTCTCGCCTTTCTTTCCGTAACAGAGGAGACGGTGTCGAGGACCGCATAAAACTGCTTAAATTCGGCACGGATAAAGAAAACGCAGGGCTTACTTACGATTATATAAGAGTGTCGCAGGGCAGCGATCGGAATGCGCCGGAGATAGAAGCAGAGCGCACGGTGTACAGGATCGCGCGCAACAAGACGGACAGGGTAACGTTTGACTACCGCGTGGAAGGCACGCCCAAACCTGTGGTAACTTTGACCGCAGTAAACGGCAATCCGGACGGCGCCGAGATCTCGGACAACCGCACCGTAACTTTTGCGGAAGGCGCGGCGGGTACGTATAACTTTACGCTGGCGGCGGAAAACAGCGCAGGACAGACCGAAATACGATTCACCGTTATCGTAAACGAAGACGACAGCGTACTGCTCGATACCGATTTTACGGAAGTCCCGGCAGGTATGGTGTTCGAGACCAACGGCGGCGACGCCAAGGTGGAAAACGGACAGTTGCGCATGACTACGGCGGCGTCGGGATCGGTGCTCACAATGGCGCGTTACGATTTCGGCGAGGCGCTCACCGGCAAGGTGCGCGTACAAATGCGCGTCACCATAGGAACCAACGCTTTCTCGAACATTTTGTTCCTGTATCATTCGGGCATAACGAGTTTTGTCCCGACGAGCTGTACAAACTCCATAGCCGTCGAAAACGGCGTACTCAAGTACAATGCCGGCGGCTGGAAGAGCATCGCAAATATTACGCTCGGCACGGCGTTCGACCTCGAAGTAGTGTTCGACTTCGATAACCATACGTTCGACCTCAGCCTCAACGGCGAATCCAAGCTAACGGGCGGCGCGTTCCGCAAAGCCTCCGGCGATACGGGCGTGTTGATAATAGGATCGGATAAGGTCAATACGGATATGACATTCGACAGCATGAGTTTCGTAAAAGAAACGGAAGCATAACGGAGGAACGGCATAATGATAAAAAAAAGAAGTCTGATAACAGTCGTTATCACAGCGCTTGTTATTGCGCTTACTACGGCGGTCGCGGCTTGCGGAAGCGAACATGGAACGTCGCAAAAAGCGCGTGAATTCAAGCTGATAAACGGTTCCCGTGCCGCGGTTATCTGCGTGGAGGGCACCAACAGCGCAGGGAGCAAAGACGGAGATTATCCGGGCGTCGTGCGCGCCGCATACGACCTGCAGTCCGATATAGAAAAAATCACGGGCGTAAAGCCTGTGGTAACGAGATCTGTAAAAGGATATGCGGAATATGCCGTGATAATCGGCACGCTCGAAAAAAGCGAGTCGATAAAAAAGATCGCGCGCCTCGGCAAGATCGACGCGTCGGAGATAGCCGGAAAATGGGAGAGCTACGTCGTAAAGACTGTGCAGGATCCGTTCGGCGACGGCAAGATAAAAACGGCGCTCGTTATAGCCGGCGCGGATAAGCGCGGCGCGATATACGGTACGTATTCAGTAAGCGAAATGCTGGGCATGTCGCCGTGGCACTATTTTGCGGACAGCGAGCCTGCGCACAGGGATAATCTGATCCTGCCTGTGCAGTATAAGGCGGTCGGGGTCGAACCGGACGTAAAGTACCGCGGCATATTCATAAACGACGAAGAGACATTGGAAACGTGGGCGCGCGCTCTCGACGACGGCGCGCATCTCGGTCCCAATCTTTACGAAAAGATTTTCGAAATGCTGCTTCGCGCCAAAGCCAATTATTTATGGCCGGGAATGCATCTTTGTTCGGATGCGTTTTCCGACTATGTCGAAAATCCGATAAATGCCGATTATTACGGAATAGTAATAGGCACGTCGCACTGCGACATGCTGCTCCGTAACAACATAAACGAATGGGATGCGTTTAAAGCGAGATACGCCGCAGAGCACGGTATCAATGCTAACACTATCAAATACGACTACACGGTATGTCCAGACATCGTCAAAGAATATTGGCGCGAGTCCGTCATAGCCAACAAGGACTACGAAGTTCAGTGGACGCTCGGAATGCGCGGAGCACACGACGAAGGGCTTAATCTGGAAAATATCGATAAGGCGCCTTGGTACGGGAATAAGATAATGCTCATGGAGCAGATTTTCGCAGACCAGCGCGAGATACTCCGTACGGAGCTTAACAACCCCACGCTCGAAAACGTGTTCATGATGTTCATTCCGTACAAGGAAGTACAGCAGATATACAATGACGGTCTTACCGTTCCCGACGACGTAACGATCATGTGGGCGGACGATAACCACGGATTTATCCGCAATCTTCCCAACGAGGTCGAGCGCGAACGCAGCGGCGGACACGGCGTGTACTATCACAATTCGTACTGGGGTCCGGACAACGAGAGTTACATGTGGGTCAATTCCATGCCGTTCACCATGATGTACGAGGAGATGAACAAAGCATACCGTTACGGTGTGCAAAAAGCGTGGATACTCAACGCAGGCGACGTCGTTCCGTACATGCCCGAGATCGAGTTTTTCGTAAGTCTCGGTTACGATATGGATCAGTATACCAACGATAACGTTTACGAAACTTACGTTACAAAAATGGCGACGCGCGAGTTCGGCAGCGAGTTCGCGGCTGACATTACCGAGATTTACAAGCAGTACACGCAACTTACCAACTCGCGCAAGATCGAGCAGATGAGCGTGGACCTGTTCGGCGCGGCGTACAACGACGAAGCGGAACGCCGTGCGTCGCAGTATCAGACGCTTTACGAGCTTGCGGAACGCGTCAACGCAGCAATCCCCGAAAGACAGCGCGACTGTTTTTACGAAACTGTGCTGTTCGAATTGCGCTGTGCATATTACACCAATCTCGAATTCTATTACGCACACAAAGGCAATGTAGCGTATACGCAGGGCAGAAATTCCACGGCGTACAATTGTTATAACATGTCCAAGGAATTCAACCAAAAGCGCAAAGACGAAATATCGTACTACAACCGCATTCTTCGGGACGGCAAGTGGAACAACTTGATGGATCCCGAGGTGTACCATTCGCCCGTAATGTCGGGCTTTGCCAACGGCGGTTCTGCGTTTGCCGCAGGTTTGCCCGAGATGGGCGTGATAGCCGAAGGCGAGATCGCGGAACAGCAGAACTCGACGCTTGCTTTCGGCAATTACGCGCGCGGAAGAAAGTATATCGACGTTTTCAATAAAGGCGCAGGCAGTTTCGACATATCGGTGACCGCGGATAAACCGTTTATCGTGATAGGCGAACACGAAAATAAAGTTACCGACGAAGTGCGTATATGGATATCCGTCGACTTTTCCAAAGTGGCGCAGACGGATACCGGCACCGTTACGATAACATCGGGAGGCGACGTTAAGACGGTCGCTGTCCGCGCCGAAAAGAACGATTATGTTTTGGGCGAAAAAACCTACGTCGAGCAAGACGGTTATGTTTCCCTCGAAGCGGAACACTATTCGCAGGCGCGCTCGAGCGAGTATGCGCGGTGGTCCGTTATAAAGGATCTCGGACGCGGCTCCGGGGATATGGTGCGAGCGGAAACGGATACGCTTGTCGGGTACGGCGAACGTAATTTCGAGCAGTCGGCGCCCTATCTCGAGTACAACGTGTACTTTGCCAATACCGGCGCTTTCGAAACCGAAGTCTACCGTTTGCCTTCTTTGAGTTCGCTCGGCAGGATACGCTTTGCGGTATCGCTCAACGACGACACGCCCGTTATTTTGGAGGGCGAAAAAGACTACGGCACCAATAATCCGGCATGGGAAGAAGGTGTGTTTACGCAAATAATAAAACATAAGACCGTACTCAACGTGACGACGGAAGGGCTTAATAAAATACGCGTTTATATGCTCGATCCGTTTATCACTATCGACAAGCTGGTAGTGTACACAACAGAGAAACATGCGTCGTACTTCGGTCCGACCGAAAGCTACAATACCACGTTCAATAAGAACGGAAGCGACGACACGGCGTACGACGGCGTATACGAACACAAATATGTCGCCCCCGAAAATTACGATATAACGCGCACTTACGGCAACGGTTATTTCGTCGAGAGCGACGGAAAACTTTCCATCGAAGCGGAATCCGCCGCGCTCGGATCGCAAGGTGTTTCGATCCGCGGACGCTGGATACCCTCGCGCACGATAGAAGGCTACAGTATGCGCACCGAAAAGTTGCGCGAAGATTTCGACGGTCGTTGGGAAACCGACGCGCCGGCGATGAATTACGACATCATAATCGGATCGGCAGGCAATTACAACGTTTGGGTATGCCTTAACGCTCCGATGCCGCGTTCCAGCGTATACGCTATAGGCATAAACGGAAAGTACAGATTTTTACAGACCAATTACGCTTACGATCGCGAAGAGGTTTTTGTATGGCGAAAGGCAGGCACGCAGCTTACGTTCGGAACTGCCGGCAAATATACGCTCAACTTCTACTGTTCGCAGGACGCTATGGCTATCGACGCGATATACCTTACAAAGACCGACGAAACGCCGGACAGCGCGACGTTCCGCCAATCCGCGCGTACAACGGTATGGAACGACGACGTAGCCGAAACCGCGGCGGACGCGCGGCTGCGCCAAAGTCTGCTCGACGGACTTTATGGGCTGGAAAATTATCATAATATAATCACCGGTACGACGCTCGGCGAATACGCAGCGGATAAAAAAGCTGCGCTCGTCGGCAAAATGGACGCCGCATATGTATTGCTGAATAAAGCGGAAGCGCTTGTCGAAGGCGAAACCGCCGCCGCGGTCAGCGAGCTTGCCGCTGCGTATAATGCGCTTAAAGCGTCGCGCAACATGACGGCCGAGGGCAAAAACTATTTGCTGTACGAGAATTACGGCAAAGCGCATACCGGTCTTGCTCCGTTCGGATTTACGTACAACGACCTGTATCTGTCGCCCGATGTGTGCGTAACGCAAGGTGCGGACGGCGAAAAATTCTTTAATATCCGCACGTTTAACGAACAGCGCAATACCGAACGCGCGCTTGTGTCGTACGCATTTACGCCGCAATCGAAAAAACTGACGATAGAGACGCGAATGAGTTTTAACGAAGCGGAGTGGGGCAAGTTTTATATCCTTAACGAAAACGGCGACAATGCCGTGTGTATCGCGTTCGAGTTCGCTTACAACCGTTATAACATCGTCGCGTACGACAGCGGCGCGAAAAAGACTGTGGCGTCGTACGAGCGCAATGTTCCGGTCGATATCAAAATAGAGATAGACGTAGAAGCAAACACTTTCGATATGTATGTCGGCGGCAATAATGTAGCGGAAAGCTTTGATTTCCGCAATGCGTCGACTTCGATCGATCAAGTTATATTCGGAAGTTCCGCACGCGATGCAGATATGCGCGTGTACGGGCTTATCGCTTACTGATAAGGAGAAGCAAAAATGAGATCACGTAATGTTTTGTGCGCTATATTATCGAGTTGCTTGGCAGGAACTGCGGTAGCTTGCGGCGGAACGGAAGGTGCCGGCGGCAAGCCTTCGGGCAAACAGACACTGTCGCTGGGCGTGCAGCTCGAAACTCTTGCGGAAGGCGAATGCAACGCTTTTATCGCCGACGCAGTTAATATCGACGGTTCCGTTAAGTTGGTGTACGAGCTGTCGGCAGACGGCGGCGGTTTCGAAACGATAAAGACTACGACCGAAAGGACCGTAGTTTACCGATTCGACACTGCCGGCGAATATACCGTGCGAGTAAAAACGCAGGACGGAAAGCTTGTTTCCGATGTTTGCGCGTTCAGCGTAGCGGAATTCGGCGGTGATACGTTCGGACGTTCTCCGTTAGGCGAAATGCCTACCAACAACGTACGGCTCGACGGCGACAGGGGCGATTCGGCTTTTATCGAGCATAAAGCCGTAAATACGATCTCCGACGAGTACGCGTTTGTAAAGGGCTTTCAGGCGGATCGCTTTTACTTTACAGCCGACGTCGATATAGTCGGGACCAACTCGGGCGACCGCAACCCCAAGACCGGGTTATTCTGCAAATCGGGCAGTACCGTCTACTATTTTGCGTTCGATATAAAACCGAGTCTTACCGGCGACGAGCTTGTGTTCGTAAAATACACTCCTACTCAGAATTGGGGTTGGCCCGGTAAAGTAATGCACAAACAGGTCCGGTTCCGCGACGGCGAGACGCGGCTTAAAAACAACATGTCGATGCTGCGCGACCGCGATAAATTTTATCTGTTTATAAACGGAACGTGCATAGGTAAAGCGGTCGTCGATGGGTATACCGATCTGTCGACCGTCGGAACGTATACGATGGCGCAGAATACGATATATTCCGATTATAACTGCTACAGCGCCGACAGCGAAGAATTTACCGCTATGCTACAGGTAGGGCAAGCGGCATTCGACTGATTACGATCAATAAAAAAACACCGCGGAACGGATATATATTCCGCGGTGTTTTTGCTTATTATCGGGCGGTTTCGTCCTGATCGGCTTTGGGCGATATACCGAAACGCTTTATATACATTCGGTAGAACGACGAGTAATCATTGAATCCGCACTGCGCAAAAGCGTGTGTCGCCGGTATCCCGTTGCGTATAAGACTGCGAGCCGCGGCAAGACGTTTGCCTATGATGTAATCCCACGGCGAAAATCCCGTAGCTTTTTTGAATTGACGGTTGAGCTGCGATACGCTTACGAACAGGACCGACGCGACGGTCTGAACGGACAGATCTTCAAACAAGTGTGCGTTTATATAATCGGCGGCTTCCACAGCAAGCGATTTGGCGGGGAGCGAATGGGGAGGGGTATGTTTTTTTACCGAAAACGCTTTGTTGATCTCGCCGAGCAGGGAATAAAAATACGTCATTATCGCCAGACGGTCGCCCTTTTCGGTGCCCGGATTTTGCATTGCCGCAAGCAGTTTTACCGGCGGAATGGAAAACTCGGAAGCGCGGTATACGTTTAACTCGCCGAGCGGACGTTCGTAGAAAGGCGTCAACAGTTTGTGTTCGGGGTCTACGGCGTTTAAGATATCGTCCGAAAAATTGAGAGTATATCTTTCGTACGGCTCGCTTGCGAGTATGTTTATACAGTGCGATTCCATGGGGCGCATAAGTACGAGTGTGTCCGGTATCATCGGGTGAGTGCCCGTTTCCACGGTACAGCTTGCCGCACCGCGTATAAAGTACAGTATTTCGCACTGATCGTGTATGTGCATGTAAAACGGCGCATTGTCCGGTTTTTCATCGGTCAAATGCCTGTACAGCAGTTGCTGGTCTTCGTACATATTATACATCGGCATTATCGTTTTCTCCGTATCGTGAAGCGTAATAAAACATAGTGTTTCCGCGCTTGTATCTTTTTTTATTATATTATATCACCGATTATAAGAAAAATCAATACGATCGGCGCGAATTTACAATATAACAGGCACAAAAATGCAATTGATTTGTATATCCGTGTATATTATACTTGTTAAAGTTGATATTGTATGCCGAGTATCGTAAAATTGCGCCGGCGTACTTAATCTATCCAACAAAGAGGTAAGTGATGAAAAAGAAATGGTTGCTTTTGTTGATGTCCGCAGCTTGCGCTTTGTCGCTGTCCGCATGCGGTGATCCCAACGACGGGAAAAAACCGGACGGTCCGGATAATCCGGGTATCGTAGATCCCATAGATAAGCCCGCTACCGGTATTTCGCTCAATAAGAATAGCCTTATGCTCGGCGTAGGCAAAAGCGAAAAGCTTACCGCTACGGTGACTCCTGCCGATACGACGGACGAGATAGAGTGGAGCACCGGCAACGCCGGCATTGCTACCGTTTCCGACGGTACGGTAACGGCAATAGCAGCAGGAGAAACTACCGTAACGGTAAAAGCCGGTACGAAAACCGCGACTTGCACTGTTACGGTATCGGCGGAATCCGTACCTGCTACGGGCATTACGCTCGATCGCACAACTGTCGAAATACGCTGTGGAGGAACCGCGACGCTTACGGCTACCGTAACGCCCGAAGACTCTACCGATACGGTGCAGTGGTCGGCGGTAGACACAAATGTCGCAACAGTAAATAACGGCGTCGTAACTGCGGTGGGAGTCGGAGAAACGGTCGTTACCGCTAAAGTAGGAAACTTTACCGCGGAATGTACGGTGACCGTTGTTTCGGATAACGCTACCGAACAGGGATATATTTGGACGGAAAACTTTAAAGACCGCGATCAAATGCCGGGATATTTATTTGTGAACGCCGCAGGCGGCGGTAACGCAGTAGTAAACGAAGAAGGTATGCGCGTTACTACCGGACGGGAGAGCGGCAGGAAAATATTCGTAGAACATACTTTCGACGAAGCGATCGACGGCACATTTCGCGTGCAAATGCGAGTTAAGGTCGGGAATGTAAAACCGTTTAACGATATATTGTTCTTCCTTACCGAAACCGGAGAAAACGTAGCTACCATAGCGATATGCGAAGGAAAATATTACAACAATCACAGCGGCAACACCGGCAACAACGGTTGGGCTGCTATGAACGATTTCGAAGTCAAGCCTAACACGTGGCAGGATGTAGAGCTTATTTTCGATACGGAAAAAGGCACGTTCGATCTGTACGTGAGCGACGGCGAGAACAGTGCGTCCATGCTTAAGCAGCCGCTTCGCGTTCCGGCCAATAAGGATCTTATTAAGAGATTCAGGTTCGGCGGCGACATGAACGATATAGATATGACGCTCGAGTATATAAAGATAAGTAACGTCACCGGTCCCGAATTGTCTGTAACTCAACCTGCGGAGGGTTTCGAGCTCGATCTTAACGATCCCGAATGCGACGGCACGTATACGTTGGAATATTCGGCGACTTCGCCCGTTCAGGACACCGTTACGTATGCCGTTACGTGCGATAAAACTTCCGGATATACAATCGGCGAAGATAAAAAGACGGTAACGTTTACGGCTATGGGTACTTATACGTTTACCGTAACTGCGACCGATAAATACGGTTCTGCTTCCAAGACCGTAACAGTCAACGTGAAAGGCGAAAAGATCGCTCCGACGATAAACCTTGTTTCGGAAGAAAGCGCGGAACTGTCCTTGCAGGCACAGGGCGGCGCAAAATATACATTCGAATATACCGTCGCAGGTTCGCCTGCGCCTACCGAATCGGTGGAATACGACGGCAATATGCCTTTCTCGACCGACGCAGAAAACGACGTTATCAAGTCGGGTACAACCGTTACTTTCAATATAGCGGGTACCTATACGTTTACGATCGAGGCGAACAACGGCGATGCTACCGTGCAGAAAAAAGTGACGATAGTCGTTAACGATTTGTATGCCGTGCCTTCCGATATATCCGCCGATAAAGTGCTTTACACAAACGGATTCGATACGGAAAGCGATCAGGCTAAACTTATAGACAATAAAAATGCAAGCGGTTCCGTTTCGTATGAAAACGGAAAAATGCACATCACCACTACAGATAAGAGCGGTAACTATTTGTTTGATCTGCCGTTCGGACATGATTTATACGGTTTAACGTCTGTCGAGATGAAGTTTTCGATAACCGGCATCAACTTTACAAATTTAATGTTCTTCCAGCCCGAAAATTCCAGCGCTACGCAGGCAGCGACGGCATGTTTTTGCGTGCAGGGCGGTAAACTTAAATACAACAGCGATGGAAAAAATTGGATGGATGTAAAGTATGGGAACCTTTCCGTAGCCGTTCAGTACGGCGAGACATACTCTTTACGTGCGGCGCTCGATATGAACAATAAAAAGGCGCATCTATACCTTGCCGGCAACGAAATAAATCTTCTTAATGCGAGCAACGGCAACGAGCTTGTAGCACCGCTTGCGCTCGGCGGAAAAGAGTTATATTTCGGATCGTATGATTTCCGTATGCCTGCCAATTCGATAGCTACTTTGCGAACCGGAACCAGCAACAGCCAAATAGATTATACTATCGATGATATCCGTGTTAATCTGCTATCTCCGAAATTGACCGTAAACGCAAAAAAAGCACTGATTCAGAATTTTACCGGAAATGAAACCTATACTTTCGATTATGTTACGGAAACGGGCGCAACGGTTAATATAACATGTGACGACGAAAGTGTTACAGTGACCGACGGCGTGGCGTCTTTTGCGAACGTAGGACAATATATGTTTACGATAACGGCAACTAAAGGCGGATTATACACTTGTGATACTGTTTTTGTCGAAGTGGTTGCCGAATCCGTACCGGCAGAAAAGACCTACTGCGATGTGGATTTTACGGTCGATAAGAGTACCGATCATTTGAGGGGCAAAACCAGCACGACATTTGACGGGAAATACGAATTTACGGATAAAGGGTTGAGACTTGAAACCGTAAATGCGACAGGTAATATTTATTGGAAATACGATATGGGCGAGATTCTTTCCGGTATTGTCACGACTGAAATTGACTTTTATATCGGGAATAACAAACATATGATCAATTTACTGTTCTGGTTCCCGAACTTGAATACCGGCGACAATCAGCCTACCAACTATGCCATAGGTGATTCATCCAATAATCATTTGAAATTTCGTAACGATAAAGAGGGTGGTACTGGTTGGAAAGATATCACTTATAATGGAAAATACATAGAGTTGTTAAAAGATGTTCCCTATAAATTAAAGGTAACACATGATTTTGATAATAACATAGACTATTTGTATTTGACATATGAGTCAATTGATCTTGGCGGAACAATCGTTAATGAAGGCGGCGAAATATATCTTGGTACTAGATTATTCCGTAACAATGATAAGCCTGCTCAAGTGATCTCGATTGGTATAGACAATAAAAAGGGCTGTGATTTCACTCTTAATCGTGTTAAGATATACAAATCCAACATTCCTGTGTTTGTAAATGAGTCAACCGAAAAAAGCTTGACGCTTGAAAACGGCACTGCTACATTGTCTGCATCGGAAATCGAATCGACTTATAGTATAGTCGGCAATGCGGACGCTGTTAATGTAGTATGTAAAAATGCAGCCGGTGAAATTGTTGATTTAGCGCTTAACGGTGACTTAATATTCGATACGGCTGGCGTATATACCATTACGGTAACCGCCGAAAACATGATTGGCAGTAGCACGCATACTGTAACCGTGAACGTTGTAGAATCTTGATTTATATAATCGCAATCACTTAAGCAACGCAGGTTTAATACGTGCGGAACAGCATGGAAAGGACCGCATTTGCGGTCTTTTCCATGTAAATATTTCAATAGTTTCAGACGGGTGGTCTTATGACGGGTAAAATTTCAGAAAAAAAACTGTTTAAATTTATCGTACTGCTATTGGCGGTAACTGTATGCGCATTGCTGTACTGCATAATAGCTCCGGCGGTCGCAAAAGCGGCGACGTCGGTAGGCAACGTTTCGGCAACGAGCGACGGGGAGGGCAACGTGTTTATTTTCGATTGCGGCGACGATCAGGTAAAGGTGGAGCTTGTATCCGCTCGGTCGGTGCGCGTTCAATTATCGCGTAACGGTAGCAACGGTTACAGACCGAACGATCCGCAGTATTATATGGTGCAGAAGAATTCGTTTCCGGAAGTTACGCGCACTGTAGAAACTTCAGGCGATACCGTGTCGATAAAAACTACCGCGATCGAAATACGCATCAAAAAATCACCGTTCCGTATCGGTATGTACGATCTCGACGGTAAACTGATCTCCAAAGACACCGACGGCACCGGCATGTATTACGAAGGTGATACGGTGGGCGTAAAAAAGGAAGAAGGTACGGTAAATGCCGGCGGTATATTCGGGTTCGGATCGGGCGATCACGGCAGACGTTCCGATCTCAACCGTTACAATGTGGATTTCAACGAGTTTTCCATGTCGCACGGCAGAGTCGTCGCGCCGTTTTTTATGAGCACGGTCGGTTACGGCATGTTCCTTAACACCATAGAAAAGGACACCGTGTTTTATAAACGCGGCGGCGGATTCCAAACAAAGGGTTATCTCGATTACTTTTTTATGTACGGTCCGGACTTTAAGACCATACTCAACGAGTATGCGGAAATAACCGGTCGTATGGAACTTTACGGCAAGTGGGCGCACGGTTTTATGCTGAGCAAGTACGGAAACGACAACGCTACGCAGGCGGAATTTTTGCAGTGGCTGCACAAGCTGCGCGACGACGGATATCCCACCGACTGTTACGTGTTTGACTACGGCTGGCGCGGCGACGTAGCCGACAACGGCGGCAATCAAACGGGCGCCGGCGAAAAATGGGGCAAGCAGATGTGGTCCAACGACATAACGAAATTCCCGGATATCGACGCTATGTTCAGGGAGGCGCGCGAGTTGGGATTCCGTGTCGGACTTCACAATAATGCCGGCACGCCCGAAGCATCGGGCGGCAATGCTCTGTACCTGCCCGAAAACGAAAGCAAATGGGTAAAATCATATATGGACAGCGTTATAACCACGGGTTACGGCGATTGGTTCTGGCCCGACGAGTTCGACGTGTTGGGATCCAACACCGCGCCGACGTTCTCGTCCAAAGGCGCGTACGAAGCGTGGCAGGAATATACCGACGAATCGCGCCCCATGTTCATTACGCGCGGAAGTTACGCCGGACAGCATTACGCTACGGCATGGTCGGGCGATATAAACAACACGTCCGAAGAACTCGCGTATCAGATAGGGTTCGGTATCGACGCCGGGCTTATCGGGTATTGGTCTACTTCGCACGATTTGGGCGGCTTTATGAAGCGTCCGAGCGACGAGCTGTATACGCGCTGGGTCTCGGAATTCGGAGCGTGGAACGGCATAATGCGCGCGCACGGTCACGACGGCAGAGAACCTTGGACTTTCAGCAAGACCGCGCAGGACACGTTAAAGAAAAATCTTAAAACGCGTTATGCGCTGTATCCGTACATCTATAACATGGCATGGCAGGGCTACAGCGGCGGAGTGCCTATGATGCGCGCAATGCTGCTCGAAGACGGCAGTCAGTATAATCCCGACGCATGGGATCTCAACAAACAGTATTATTTCGGCGACTGGTTCTTGGTAGCGCCTGCCGCCGACATCTCGGACACGGTCGTGTCGGTATGGTTGCCGCCCGAAACGGTTTGGTACGACTACAATACCGGGCTGCGCTACGAGGGCGGAGCTAACGGAAAAACTATCCGTGTTGCTGCTGCGCTCGAAGACATCCCCGTATTCGTTAAAGCCGGCGCTATAGTGCCCATGGGTCCCGAAGTAAACTATGCGGACGAAAAACCGCTCGATCCGCTGACGCTCGACATATATCCGCACGGCACCACGCGTTATACTCTGTTCGAAGACGACGGCGAGAGCAGACGTTATATAACCGAAAACGCATATTCGACCACCGACTATACTTGCGTACAGAACGGCAGTGATATAACGTTTACGGTAGGCAAACGCAACGACCGCAATGCGGCTGTATTCAAGCCGAATGCCCGTTCGTACAATCTCAAATTCAACCATATCGAGACGGTACGCGGCGTTACGCTCGACGGTACTGCGCTCGAAAACAGGACTCTCGCTGAATACAACGCGTCGCCGAGCGGATATTATATCGATACCGATAACTCCGTACTGTACGTAAAAATGCCCGATACCGGCGAATTAATGACTGTGGTATTGGATTCCGACGGAGTAGTTCAGCCCGAACTCGGCGAAGAAAATCAGGGCGTTCCGCCGCAGCGTATAGGCGATAACGACGTTTACGAAGCGGAAAACGCATTGCTTTCGGGCGATTCGCAGGTCGCGTCGGTCGGTACTTATTGGAAGGGTTATACGGGAAGCGGTTACGCCGGCGGAACGGGCTCGGCAAGCGGCGGCTGGAAAAATTCCGGCGATACGCTGTCGTTTAAAATAAACGTCGTACGCGAAGGAATTTACGATTTGACCGTGCGAATAAATTGCGGTAAACAGTCTCTCAACGATTCCCGTGAACGTCTTGTCGGAATTTATTTCGACGGTGCCAAAAAAGGTGAATTGGCGTTTTTGCCGACGGCGTGGGGAAGCGGCAGCGACGGAGTTTGGCGCGATATCGCGGTAGACGGGATCCGGCTTACGGCAGGACTTCAGACGGTAGATATAAAGGCGGAAAACGTCGGAAACTTCAATCTCGACAGCATCAAGTTCGTGCGGCGCGATACGGCGCAGAACGCATTTGAATATATAACGGCGGACAAAGCAACGCATTTAAGCGGCGTTACGCTCGTGGAAGAAAGCGAAACGTATTTGAGCGCGTCGACAGACGGCGCATGGGCGCAGTTCGACGAGCTTAGAGGAGATAACCGCGGCGGACTTGTTGTGCGAGTATTAAGCACTACGGGCGGAAGGATCATCGTATACGAAAACGGCGTCGGGGATAAGATACTGGCGACCGTAGAACTGCCGTCGGACGGGAAATGGCACGATATAGAAGTATTCTCCAAAAATACCGACGCGGTAACGAGCAACGTTTACTTCGAATTCAAAGCGCCGGGATCCGGGAA
Organism: uncultured Christensenella sp.; assembly: GCA_910585055.1. Lineage (GTDB taxonomy): Bacteria > Bacillota > Clostridia > Christensenellales > Pumilibacteraceae > Anaerocaecibacter. The sequence goes on from CAJUBY010000007.1 coordinate 22,085, forward strand.
CTTCGACGCGCGTTTGATGCGGTTCAAGTTTATCCGAAAGATCGACGCGTATTCTCCTATAGCCGCGGTATCGGCAGCCGAACGCAATAATATAAACGTGCGCGACAGTCTGCTCGTAAATATCTATAACGGAAGTTGGGCGAAATACACCGATATCGATTTCGGCGACGGCGGCGCGGTATTGGTCATGCTCACGGCAGGCGTAGGCAAGTCTGGCGGTGTTGCCGAGATATATACGGACAGCATTTCGGGCGCGAACAAAAAGGGCGAAGTGACGATCGTCACCACCGGCTCGTGGAACAATAAGCGCACATTTATAGGCGAATTGAACGCTATAACGGGCGTTCATGACGTGTACGTCGTGTTTAAGGCGACGGGCGGCGATGCGATATGCGATTTCTCGGAGCTTAAATTTTCCGAAAACGCGGTGTCGGTTACCACCGAAGTAATAGGCGGTACAGCCGTTGTTCAAGTAAGCGACATGATGGCGGCTGTCGGCGCGTCCGTCGGGTTCAGGATCGACGGAGTTCAGTCCGGATACGAAGTGAAAAGCGTTACGGCGGCGGACATTCTCGGTAATCCCGTAGAGATCGAAACGCTTACGGCAGGCGTTACTTATACGCTTACCATACCCGAAAACGCGCCGGTCAAGATAACCGTCAACCTGCGCGAAAAGCTGCCTACGGTCGGCGCGTCGGCGACGCTCGAATTGGAAGACGGTTCGGGACGTACGAACGATGCGGGTACCGCATTGCGTGTGGACAGAGAATGGCAGGGCTTTACGGGCACGGGTTATGTAGCCGGTTGGAAAAAAACAGGCGACTATGTCGAACTGCGCGTCAGCGTTGAAAAGACAGGATTGTATTCGCTTGTCTTGCGCGGTGCGGCAGGTAAAAAGAACGACGCAAAATACGACGGATCGCCGCGTACAGGTGCGCTGTACATCGACGGATTACGCGTTACGGATTTCGGTCTGCCCGTCCAAAACAGCTGGGGAGATTGGATAACCCACACTTTCGAAAACGTGCGTCTTACGTCAGGCGTTCACACGATAAAGCTTATGTCGGAAGGCGGCATAAACCCCGGTAACTTCAATTTGGACAATATTACGGCGACGAGACTGACGGACGAAACGGAACTGTCGGCGGACGTAGCCGAAGCGAAGAAGCTTAAAGAATCCGATTATAAGAGCGGATGGAACGAGTTTGTCGACGCTTTGGAATCGGCTAAACGGTTACTTACGGATACTACCGCTACGCAAGCGCAGATAGACGCCGCGTGTCAGCGTCTTTCCGCCGCGCGTGAAGCGCTCGTTCCGATCGATAAAGATCCGGGTACGGATCCGGACGACGGTGACGGATCCGGTACGGACGTAAAGCCGTCGGGATCGGACGGCGGTTTCCCCGTATGGGCTATTGCGCTTATCTCGGTTTTGGGCGCAGCCGCTGTCGGCGGAGCTGCCGCTTGGGTCTTGCTTAAACGTCGCAAAGCGAAAAAATAACGGAATACCGATTGAATAACAACATGCGCGGCGGAAGTGTTAGACTTTCGCCGCGATTTGTATAGCGTTGATATTGACACGTAAGAAATGTTGTGCTACAATCATCAAAAAACCGATAAGGAGTATATTATGGAAAATATAATAACCGTTTCCAAAACCGTAAGCGATAAAACCGATGCCGACACCGTCGAGATCAAGCTTACGGCGTTAGGCGAAAACAAAAAGTACGCTGCCGCGGTATCGACGGCGGACGAAAAAGCCGATAAAGTCGTTGCGCTTTTGAAAAATTCCGGTTTTACGCCCGAATTGCGCGGTATTACCGTTTCCGATATCCGCGACGATAAACGCATCGTCGCATTTCGCGCCGCTCGCGTGTTTTCGGTTCGTTTCGATGCCGCCGCCGAAACTATAGGAAGGGCGTTGGACGTGCTCGACGGCAGCGACTGCGAATGGCATATCTCGTTTTCGCTCAAGAACGACAATCCGATTTACGACAGGATGCTTGCATGTGCGGTCAAAAGCGCTAAGGACAGTGCGGAGGTCATCGCGTCCGCATCCGGAGTAAAACTCGGCAGACTGCGTTCGGTAAATTACGAATCGGGCGAGCGCGGTTATCCCGTAGCGATGTTTGCCAGGGCTGCAAACGGTATGAACGGCGCAGAGGCGGAACGTATAACGGTATCGCAGTCTGTCACCTGTTCGTGGGAGATAGTTTAAATCAACGAAAAAGATCCGTAATGATTACATTCGGATCTTTCGGTTTCCGCATATAGCGGAAAAATTATCGTAAAGCAGCTTTTCGGCGTAAAAGTAATTGCTTTACACTTTTATATTGTGCATTATCGGATCGTTTATGCGCAGACAGCAAAAATTTTATTGTTTTTTCGGTTCGTAAGATCCGAGATCGATATATCTTTTGTTAATTTTGACGGCATAGTTTATTATATCCGATACGCCGACGTAGCTCTGATCTGCGTAGGCGATAAGGAGATCGGCATTGCGTACGGTCCATTTTATGCGCTCGGACACATCATCAATACCGGATTCATCGATGTATACGGTTTCGTCTATTACCGATATGCCCGGAGAACGGTCGGTCTTTTGGGGGATATCCATATGCGATGCCGCGTATATCAAGCGTGAATCGGGATGAGCCTTTTTGTATTGCAGACAGCATTTCTGCACTATAAATCCGAAAAATCCGAATCCGCCTATAAAAAATTCCACGGCTTTACCGTCGAATTCGTTCTCGAAAACGGACATCAGTTTCTGCTCCGGATCGGTCGGACCGTTAATGCCGGAACATCCGCAAAACGCTATTTTCATCATTATGCCGAACCCCCTGTATATTATTTCAATCATTATAAGACATAATTGTCGTTATGTCAATCATAAAATGATTTATTATCAATCAAAATAAATAATACACTATCATATATTGAATGCACAAAAATTCGTATTTAAGGTAAACTATATATAGAGATGTTCGGAGCCTTGGATATGAGTAGAAATTTAGATTACGATGAAGTTTTGGCAAGGATTGGTTATTTTCGTAACCGTGCCAATTTAAGCGCTCGTGAGACCAGTCACAGATTGGATAAAGGCGAATTATATGTTACCAGGATAGAAAATCATAAAGTCGAACTGAAAGTAAGTACGCTTTTGGACCTTATAGATATTTTCGGTATAAATGCCACTGATTTCTTTTATCCGGGTGAAAGTTATTCGGAAGAGGATAAGAATGTTTTGGATCTGTATTCCGTATTGTCCGATGAAAATAAAAAACTTGTAATAGAGATGATGAAGAAGCTTAAATAACTTCCGCACGTTATTATACGGTAATACGGCTCGAAATTTATTCATAAACGAAAAAATCCGACAGTGCTGTGCATTGCGGATCTTTCGAGATCGCCGGTTAAGGCGACATTATCGTAAAGTTACTTTTCGGCGTAAAAAAGTTAAAAACTTTACACTTTTATATTGTGCGGTTTTTCCCGAATTATTCGCTGTTTAAACAATTACATGAATTTTAAATATTTTTCCGAAACGAAAAAATCCCGCAATAACGTGTATCGTGGGAATTTTCCGTTTTCGCTGTAGTCTTTAAGCGAATCGTCTTGTAAAGCGTTAACGGGTAGGAAGTTATATCGCAGGTAAATTATTCAATAAACTTGTCGTAAACCCTTTGCTTTACAATAGTATATTGTGCCGAAACGGGGTGTGTTATACATAATATCATAAAATTTTCCGTATTATTTGGCTGTCGCGCTTTGTGTTGACACTGTGCGTTCGGTCTGCTACAATATGTGTAATGACTGTCTCGGTGCCAAAAAAGCGAATATTGTATCCGTGCCGCCGCAGTACGCGTCCGTACACAGCGGACGGCTACCGTGCACAAACGGTAAAGCCGCCGCTCGGTCGTAAGGTGTTTTATACCGCCGCCGTCCTGTGCGGTTTGCTTGTTTTACTTGCGATCATGTCGGATATCCGTACAGATACAGCTGTTGCGGAGTGGTGGACACGGCATGTACAGGCAGGATGGGAGCATATCATCGGCACGCTCACGTCGTGGTTGCCTTTTTCCGTTTTCGAATTTTTATTGGTGTGTGCTATAGGTGCAGGCGTATTTTTGCTGTACCGTTTGTTTGTTAATCTTTGTCGCGGACGGTTTAAAAAAATAGGTTTCGGTGTACTTATAACGGCGCTGTGTGCCGTTTGGGTATTGGATCTGTATATTGTTACTATGGGGTTTGCATATTACCGTGCGCCCATGCCTATTCCGCAGTCGGAACGCAAATACGATTCCGACATGACGGGGGCGGTCGTCGATTATTTTTTGGAGGATTATAACAGACTGTCCGAAACATTGCCGCGCGACGGAAACGGCTGCGTTATATGCCCGTATTCGTTTTCACGACTTGCGGAACTAATGCGGACGGAATATCGCAGGCTCGGAGGCGGATATTATCACAGCTATACGCCTAAGGCAAAGCCGGTGGTCTTCAGTCGGTTTATGTCGTATATGCAGATAACGGGCATCACGTTTTTGCCGACGGGGGAGGCGAATATCAATAATGCCGTACCTCCGACCGTCAAAACCGTTACAATGGCGCACGAGTTGGCGCACGCAAAAGGCATCTTCCGCGAGGGCGACGCAAATCTTTTGGCGCGGTATATCCTATTGACGTCGGACAACGACTATCTGCGGTATTGCGGCTACTATGCCGCATTCGACAATCTGATGGCGGCGATCATAATGACCGATGACTATGAGACATATACCGAATACAGAAAAAAGATAAGCGCGCTTACCGAAACGGAACGCGAATATGTTTACGATTACTGGGCGTCTCAGCCGGATATTATCGGCAATATCGCAGAGTTCTTCAACGATATCTATCTTAAACTTAACGGAGCGCAAAACGGCACCGGCAGTTACGGCGACGGAAACAAAAGCGATATAATCATCCCTATAGATCCCGATACGGGCGAACCGGAAAAAGACCCCGATACCGGCGAGATAATAAAGGTGATAGAGTTTTCGCAGGTCCAAAAGATGTTTTTCGCGATCTATGAGAACAAAGTCGGTACAAAGTAGGGCGATCCGCAAAAATGTTTCAAATCAAATCGGCTCGGTTTTATCCGAGCCGATCGACGGTTGTCATTACAATAATATTTTGGGGTCGTATTCGGGTTTTTTGAATACTACTTCGTCGGGCTTGTCGGCGATCTCCGTTTTGAAAATTTCTTGCCATTCCTGTGCATCGTAGTCTTCGATCGTGCAGGTTATCCAGCGCTTGTCCGCGCCGAGATCTCGAGACAACACGTCCACGAGATCTCGCGCGAGTTTTTCCTTTTGCGCTTGCGATCTTCCTTCGAGCATTTTTACGGATATATTGGGCATAACGTAATCTCCTTTACAGTCTTGCTTTTTAAAAGTCGGCAACAGCTTTAATCTTAAAAGCAGCGGTATTATTGCAATCGTGACGCCTATGTTGATTATTGCCACTACGGGCTGCATCGCACGGTAGGCGACAAAGTATTGCCATACGTTCATGGTTTTGTCGTAACCGTAAAAATAATAAATCGCCAAAGTATTGAGTATACATGTGCAGATGAGCGTACATGCCGTACCGGATGCCAGAAATTTGACTATATAGCTTTTTACCGGTGTATATTTGAATACGAGTCCGGCGATAACGCCGTACAGTGTATTGCCGAGCACAAGAAACGGATTTACCGCGCCCATCGGTATTATGACGGATCCGAGAATATCGGACGTTATACATACCGCCGCGCCGCCGAAAGGTCCGAGTACCGCACCGCCTATGAGCCAAGTAACGTAAATAAGCGTTATCTTAAAGCTGGGAGTGAGAGTAAGGTACTGACCTATAAACTTCATCACTACCGCGAGAGCGGCGAATACTGCTGTGTAGGTCAGCCATTTGGTTGTTCCGAATGTGAGTGTTTGCGAACGGACCTTACGAATATTCGTGTTTTTAATGTCCGGAGTCGCAATTTCCTGTTGATTTTCCATCAATGTCGGGCTTCTCCTTTTTGTATTAAGCGCATTTTTGCGCGTTGAAAACATTATAGCATAAAAAACCGACATTGTAAAACAAATAAAGGCATAAATATTCCTTCAATTGACGGATTTTCGCATTTTCGGTTTTGCGGACTTTATCCGCATCCGCTTTTTTGTAAAACGCTTTTTGCGGCTTACGTTTATATCGAAATCTATAGCTCCGAACACGACCGCTCCGAGCGCGGAAAAACATACTCCGCCTATGCCGGCTGCGATAATAGGCATGACGGTCCCGGGTATGATGGAGTATACGTATTCGGTGAACAGCCACGCCGGAAAAGCAACGGCAAGGCAGATCGCCAACGGCTTGAAGAATGTAAGTTTAAAGCCCGTACGGCGTTTTATATCGATCACGTCGAGAACGGACGAAAGTATTAGGCTTGCGCCGAACGCTACCATGAACACATCCATGTCGAATCTGGAATAGAATGCGAAGCACAAGACATACATGGTCACGGCGCCGATCAAATAGTTTATCAGTGACTTCTTTTCGAGGTCGAGAGAATTAAGCATGGACGAAGCAATATTTTCGAACGAAAGCGGAAGTAACAGCCATGCCGATTTTTTAAGAAATATGCCGGCGTCGGTATTGTTGTATATGAATGTTCCGAGCGGTCCGCCCAGCGACGTGTATGCAGGGAGTATAACAGCCGCCACCACGACCGAAAACGACAGCGCGCTTTCTATTTGGCGGCACATGCTTTTTCTGTCGTTTTCGGCGTAAGCCTGCGACAGGGTGGGGATCATCACGAATGCCAGCGATCCGACTACGGTTATGGGCAGGTACAGCAGCGGTAGCGCCATACCAACGCACGAACCGAAAACGTACATCGACTGTTCGGCGTTAAGACCGCTCGACATCAGCAAAAACGGCATTGCTATGGCAATTATATAGTTGTTTATGCTGGAAGTGGTGCGCGATAGTGTTATCGGCATCGATGTTTTTAACAACGGTTTTATTTCAGATTTTGGACTCGAAAGCTTGCGTTTTCCGCAGAAGTAAAATGCCGCGCAGGCGGCTGCGGAGATCAAACAAGCTGCGGTCATCGACGCCGCGACAGCGTTGGTTTTGTTTTTAAAGAGCGTGAACAGAACGATACAGCATACTATTCGCGCTATCTGTTCTATAAGTTCGACAATGCTTACGGACGTGAATTTTTTTTCGCCCCATAAGACTCCGCGAAACGCCGAGTAAACGCCCGAAAAGATAAGAGCCGGCAGCATTATCAGCACCAACGTCATCGACTGAGGTTCGGCGAACAAAGAACCTATGGGCTTTTGAAATATCAATACGATACAGCACACGGAAAGCGCCGTTATAAGTTCCAGTATCAATGCGGCGGAACACACGCTTCCGCCGTTGCTCTTATTGGTTGCCGTTATTTTGGATACTACAAGCGGAATGCCCGACGTAAGTAAAGTCAAAAGCACAAAGAAAAACGACAGCGCTACCGAATAGATACCCATACCGACCGCGCCTATCTCACGCGAAAGATATATCTTAAAAAGAAAACCCAGTGTGCGCTCCGCAAACGTAAACGCCGTCAATGTCACTACTGCTCTCGTGATCGATTTCATAACCATATTTTATGTCGTGACCTGTCGTTAAATGATATTTCGGCGGTTTTGCGTTCACACTGTTTTCATAAGCTTGCGCCGCTTTTTCTTGCAAATTTTCCGGCGTTGTGTTACAATAAGCATGTGAAAGCGTATGACAGCGGAAAATACTATAAATTATTTTTAAAGGCTTCATTATCTATTGCAGTCGCATTTTTGCTGTGTTTATTTGCCATAGGTTGTGCGTCTGATCCGGAGCTTTCTCTCGTTAGGTCGGACATAACTCTTTCCGTAGGCGACAGCCGCGATATATTGCCTTACGTTATCATACGTCCGTTGAACGCCGAAAGAAGTGTTTCGGCGGTTTCGGATTCCGATTGTTTGTCGGTATCGGGCACAACGGTGACTGCCGTAAAACAGGGGACCGCGCGTGTGACGGTTTCGGCAAACGGCAGATCTGCGGTGCTTACGGTCACGATCGCCGAACGTGCCGTCGATTTCGAAATAAACGCCGACGGACCGCTTGTCCGGACAGTCGAACACGGACAAATGCCGGAAATAACGTTCCGCGCAGAGAACGGACGGGAACAGGGCGGCCCTGTCCGCGTATCTTGGAGCGCATGCGGGGAAACGCAAGATTCCGAAAGTTTTACTTTTGTTCCGCCCGAATACGGCGAGTTTACCGTCACGGCGGAAGCTTTCGGTAAGCGGCGCGAAAAAAACGTCGCCGTATACCGTCCGACGCAAGTGACGGGCGAGTTTTTAGGCAAACTCGAGCAGAACGGCGACCGTTCCGCAGTCGTGTTTACGGCAAAGGAAAAGTACGATTCGCGCAATCCGTCATCGGTATACGTGTGGAGCGTTAACGGCGTAGAACGCGGTTACGGCGCTATATTCGAATTTATTCCGGACGAAGCCGGCGAGTATTCCGTCACACTCGAAGCAAACGGTAGGGCGGCGGAAATAACGGGCAAAGACCGAATAACGATAACGGCAATCGGTGAGCGGGCGCCGAAATGCAAGCTCGTTTTTTCAGATTCCGATAACGGGATATATGCGGAGTGGAAAGACGGCAAACATATAGAATTCGTTTCGGTTTGTGCGCCGGACGGAACGCGAGTGACTGCCGAATGTTCCGATGCGCGATACGCACATTTGTTCGGACCGGGAAGAGTCAGAATAACACAGTTTATAGACCCTTATTCCGACAGCCGAGGCGTTTATAAGATAATTCTCGGGGCGGAAGGACGGAGCGAGATCGAATTTACTCAACTTCCGGCTTGTGCCGCACAATACGCAAACAATAAGATAATGAACAGAAACGGATTGCTGTCGGATGCCGCCGACGCTGCGCTTTGGGTGCGCGAGTTGTATGCGTGCGGCATAGACCGTGCCGAAGGATATATAGTATCCGATACAGAGACTGTGAAAGATGCGATCGTTACTGCGGCGGCAGAGTTGGGTCTTTCTGTCGAGGTGACGTATGAGAACGGCATAGTTAGCGTCGATCTCGGAAATTTCGTAAGCGCACCGACGCATTATGAAACGTCGGATAATTCCACCGTCTATACCGAACTGCCGCATATAGAGTATTCGGCGGATGCACGGCGACAGTCGGGATATGTTTTTTCGAGCGACAGAAATCGCGGCACATTGGATGTGTCCGGTTCCGAACAGTTGCTGTACGCAGTAGAAAACGGATTTAAACCGATGCCCGAAAAGGGATCTTCCGCCGAACGTATTTACCGTGCGGCTAAAAACGTGTTAATGGGTATCATAGGCGCCGATCACGACGAAATACGGAAGATACACGCAATATACGATTGGTTGCAGTGGGCGTTTGTAAAATCGTACGAGACCGAGGCCGGGCTGTGTTCCGATTATCTCGAGGGAGTGTTCGGCAGCGCGGAGATACAGCGTCCCGACGTACACAATTCCGTAGCGACAAGCCTGGGCGCAGCGAAAGCGTTTTCGCTTTTGTGCGGAACGGAGGGCATATACTGCCGAGTGGTCAAATGCGAAAAGAACGGCGAAACGTACTATATAAACAGAGTTTTGCTTAACGGGTTGCTTTACAATACTGACGTTTTCGGCGGCAAGATTTCCGGTACGGAAATAGGCTATTCCAACGGCGCGGAACTCACGTCGCACCGCGGACTGCTGTTCTGCGATGAGGCGGCAGCCGATCTCGGCATCGAAATAGACCAGTCATACGGCGAAGCGTTTTGCGTGGACGCATACGAGTATTTACGTAAGCATACTTATAACGGAGAATATTTCGATAATTTTATAGACAGGACCGAACTGTCAGATGTTTCCGCTGTAAATTCGGCGGTGTTTTACGCATTTGACCAAGTACGGATCGGTGACGTTTCTATTATACTTGTAGGCAGTAAGCTGTTGATTTCAAACTGTACGCTGGGCATGGAATTTATGCTGACAGAAGGGCTTTCGTCAAATGAGGTCGGCATTGTGACCGATAATATAAAACGTGCGGTAATTAATTATTATAAACAAAGGTTCGGAAGCGATCCTTCCGCCGTAATTATAAATATCGCAGGAAATAACGTACATGTGCGTATTACGGTTCCCGGAGAAGTATGATAAAGTTTTGTTCGAAAAATAAAAAAATACGTACCGCCGTGTTCGCGGCAGTGCTTGCTGTCGTATTCGCTTTGATGCCGCTGTTTGCCGGTTGTTCTTTTTTGCGCGACGTGTTCGGCGGTGAAACGATACGGTTCACTAGAAGCTCGCTTATCCTTTCTCAAGGCGATACGTTCGATCTGTCGGGAATAATAGACAGCGAATCGGCGTCGTACGATCTGAGTTCGTCCAATAGAGCGGTCGCAACGGTGGATAGCCGTACGCGCGTTCTTAAAGCGGTTTCTCCCGGTGTTGCATACATAACTGCCGAAACGTCGCTGAGTGAGTGCGATCTCAGAGTTACCGTTACGGAAAAACAGCCGGATATGTTTACGATCACTGCGTACGGCGAGCCGGTGCAGACCGTAGGCGAAACGTCTAAAGTGTCGTTTGTTCCGACTGCATCCGGCATAGCCGCAAAGACCGATATAGCATGGTATGTCAACGGCAGATTTGTAAAGACGTTGCCGCAAAACACTGCGTTCGAATATGTCCCGACGTCGGCAGGCATTTATATTATTTCCGCACAGAGCGGCGGCATGTCCGCGGAGTCGGTACTGCGAGTATATAATACAACACAAATATCCGTAACTCATACCGGCGAACTCATTCAGGACGGTATGCCGTTTACGGATATCGTGTTTACCGTTTCCGTAGACGGGGAGACCGAAAATCCCGAAAATTACATTCGGTGGTACGACGGCGGAGATTTGATATACGACGGTGACAACACGGTTTTCGAATATAGCCCTGCGCCAGGACGGCATACCGTTTCGGTCAATGTAAACGGTATCGACGCTTATTCTGTAGACGTGATCTGCCGCGGCAGTATAGTGCCTTCTGCGCCGACGGTGTCTTTCGATAACCTTTATCCGCATGTTTATGTCGAGTACGAAACGACAGGGAATGCGCGAGTCGAAATAACATCGCTCGACGGTACGGTTGCCGAGTACGACGAAACGGATACCCGTTATGCCGATATGTTCGATCCCGGCAGATTCGACGTCGGGGATTTGATATCGCTGTGCGCAAGTTCTTCGGTGCGCAGATCGTACAGGTTCCGTGTTAAATCTTTGGGTGACGGCGATATGATAACCGAGAGCTCGTATTCGCCTTATTACGATTTTATTCAGCTTCCGTCTGCCGCGGAGAAATACGTTTCTACCGTGATATCCGGCGGTGATCTTTACGTTACGTCCGAAAAGGAATATGTTTCGGTCGCGGAGCATTACATATTTTTCAGAAATAAAACAAAACAGCCGTCTGCTGTATCGTTCGATTGTTATATAGCGTACGACCGCCGCGGCAGCGCGCTCGACCTTTGGAACGACGCGTTTCCTTTGGCGGCTACCAGCGGCATGTATACTAAAATATACGTTTACGACGATCCAAATACGGCAAACGTCATGCGCACTTCGTTCAATGTAAGCACCGTCAATACGCCTGTAAAACAATCCGTTCCCGATATCGAAAACGGCGGATATTCGGAACAGCTCCATGCCGTGCTGCCGCATATCAATTACGATCCGGACAAATATCGTTCGGACAGTCACGTGTTTCCAATAGATTTGCGCGAAACTGCGTTGAACGTAGTTTATTCCGACGAGCTGTATGCGGCGGCGCAGGGTAAGGTGCGACCCGTGCCTCAAGCAGGGTCGCCTGCGGCGGTGCTGTATGCACTTGCGCGCGATGTACTGAGGAAAATCTGTACGGACGATATGACGGATGTTCAAAAAGCGCATGCCATATACGATTGGATAATGTGGAAAGTCACTTACGATACTCCTGCGACTTACGAAAGCAGCGGAGAAGCGTTATCCGCATATTATTTGGAAGGTGTTTTCGGCGACGGAAATACGAAGATCGGCGGTATCGCGTATTCGCCTTATGCAGTGTGCGACGGCATGAGTAAAGCGTATTCGCTTATGTGCAATATCGAAGGGATACCGTGCGTGCGCGTTATCGGCAAAGCAGGGAAATCTCTTGCCGAGGCAGGAGGACACGCCTGGAACAAAGTTTATATTGACGGCGCATGGTATGTCGTAGATTGTACATGGGGCGATTCGGTGGGAACGCTTACGCTTGACGGAATGCGCGGTATCAAATACGAATTGGGATTGCACGATCATTTATTCCTGACAGACACACAGGTTTCGGGTACGCATTTCGAGCCGTATACATACGGGGAAACGTCCGTAGTTTATGCGCCGCGCACGTCGCGCGTCAAATTCGACGTTTATTCACAAATGGATTTCAACGGTACGCCGATCGACTGTACCGTTTCGAAGAACGAAAATCAAATAGAAAGAATACGGCAGATCTCTGCGGCTTTTGCCCGTTCGTATGTGTCGCGCAAAACCGTCGATATCCCGGGCGGAGAAAACGGCGGAACGTATGCCGTCGATTATCAGGGTTTCGAGATTTATGCCGAAGACGGTTTTGTTATAAACGACGGGAGCATATTGTCGGTGATCACTACCGCGGTGAGATCGGTATTGCCGCGTGCTACGGTAAGGGCGGTCGTACTTAACGACGTCGTTTTGGCGCTTGTCCGCGCATAGTAGATACGTTACGGAGTCAATGCGGCGAAATCGAGTAAGAACGATCTCTCGGGCTGCCGCCAACTTGTTTCGTCGTGTACTGCCGTATTTTCGAGATACAGCCGCAGATCTGTCGCTCCGCAGCCGCGCAGGGCGTTTGTCACCGTAAACGCATCGTCGACAAACAGTTGGGTCTCGTCTACTGATGTCGCGCCGTTTCGGAATGTCTCGGTATTTTCGTTGCCGCCTGCGTAAACTCGGTACATTCTGTCCGCAGGGAACGGTTTTTCGCCGAAAAATTTTCCGAACGCCATCGGACTTATATAGACAGGAGCTGAAAATATCCCGTATGCTTTTACCCGTTTGTTATTTTGTGATGCGTAAAAAAGCGTTGCGAGCGCGCCGGCGGAAGAACCGAGCATACCGTAAAACCCGAATCCGAATCTTTTATCGAGGTACGGGATGATTATGTCGGAAAGATACGATGTGTATGTTTCGGCGTTGCCGCCGAACGGAGGTATGCCGTATTCCGAAAGTTCGTTGGGAAACGGCAGGTAATCGTCGAGACGGGAAGGCGCGCAGTCAATGCCTATTACGGCGGTGTTTTTTATGCCGCATTCTTTAAGTATGTCTATAGCACGCCAGCTTTTTTTATAAGCGGCTTCGCCGTCGGAGAATACATTTTGTCCGTCGTGCATGATCACGGCTCGGTCTGCTTTTTTAGGCGCGTATATTCGGACTGTGCGCGCAAACCCGCCTTTAGATAAAACAGCTATTTCGTATTTACGTTTCATTATCCACCGTTTGTCTTGTTATTTTTATCATTATACAACGCTTGCCGTCAAATGTCAATATTTACGGAATAACGGTGTAAATGTCTTGATTTTGCGTAATGCCTGTGGTATAATCGCTGTATGAAAATCAATATTGACGAGAAATCCGCTAAATTTATAAGCGGTCTCGGTGAAAAGGTGTATGTAGTCGGCGGCTATGTACGTAATAGTTTGTGCGGATTTAAACGCACCGATATCGATCTCGCCGGTCCGATCCCGGCGCTTGCACTCGATCTGCCGCCACATGCGTCTATGACTATGGTCAATCACCGCATGGGTACCGCTCAAATCAATTACGACGGCATAAAATACGAATACACTCCGTTCCGAGTAGAGGTTTACAATCCCGGAGGAGAGCATACGCCGGCGCGCGTAAGCTTTACGACCGATCTGGTGTCGGACGCTCAGCGCCGCGATTTTTGTTGCAATGCTATATATTACAATGTAAAGGCCGACGAAATAGTAGATCCGCTCGGCGGCGTGCGCGATGTGGAGCAAAAGATACTCCGCGGTTGCAACAAACGCGTATTCGAGTCGGACGGACTGCGTCTTCTGCGCCTTGTACGGCTCGCTTCCGAGCTGGGTTTTAAGATCGAAGGCGAAACGGCGCGTTCTGCTGCGGCGATGAATAAGCAGCTTGCCGATATAACGAGCGAGCGTAAGCGTACGGAGCTCGATAAGATCCTTCACGCCGACAGGGTAAACGGCGTAGCAAATGCTCATTATCGCGGTCTGCGCTTACTTAAGCAGCTCGATCTATGGAGCTATCTTATACCGGAACTAAAGGATTGCGACGGGCTGGTACAGCCTGAACAGTATCACAAGTATGATGTGTTGGAGCATTCTTTCAGGTGTGTGCTCAATGCGCCGCCTATACATAACGTGCGTCTTGCCGCTTTGCTTCACGACGTGGGGAAAGCGTATTGTATAAAGAATTTCGGAAATTTTCACGGTCACGAGAAAAGTTCCGGTATTGCCGCGCGCATTATACTCAACAGATTGAGATATCCCAACGACGTAATAGAACAGGTAGTCAGGCTTTGCAGCTTGCATATGTACGATATGCGCGGTGATGCGCGCGAGTCCAAGATCCGTTTGTTTGTGGCAAAAAACTTCGATATACTTGATAAACTCGTGGCGCTGATACGTGCCGATAAACTTGCTACCGGAATGGCGGATCCGCAGGAAACAGCTTTGCCGCACAGATTCGAGACCGTGCGCGAAAAAATGATAAACGAAGGCGCGCCCATACTTAAAAAGTCTTTGCGTATTTCGGGCAAGGATCTTGCCGATATGGGTTTCGAAAGCGAGGCTATATCCGCTGCGCTCGACGAACTTTGGCGTGAATGTATCATCAATCCCAAAAACAATAATCCTGAATGGCTGAAAAAAGTAGCGGAGCGTCTGCCGAAAAAGCCGGCGGATCTTCCGATCAAAAAATAACGGCTTATCGCCGAGGCGCATATATTCGATATTATTCGACATACTAACCGCGTATGAAAGCGGTGAGTAGATTTAAATTATACATAACGGCGTTTATTTTGTGCATAACTGCGGTTGTTTTGTCGATGTATGCGCCGACTGTTTATGCTGAAAACAATAATGTTTCCGAAGAATCGACTACGGTTACTATAACTGCAAACGGAAAGAATTTTATTTATAAGGACACTAAGATCGTTCCGTCGGATTTTACGGTTGCCGAACAGATCGAAAATCGTAGGATAAACGAACCGCTTGACAAAAAACTGGAACTGACCGACGTTTATCTATCGCACGGCGCGGATTACAAAACTGCTTTGGATGTATGTTTTCCGCTTTTGAAACGCACCGTAGCACAGGCGGCGGACTATCTGTATATAAGTCCAGCAGATGCTTATGTAAAAGCATCGGACGGTAAAGTTACCGTTATTTCCGAAAAACAGGGCCGTATACTAAACGAAAATAAACTGTATGCCGCAATTTACTGCGTTCTAAAGTATTCAGGCGGCGGCAATGTAAAAGCTTATACCGATCGTGTAGAGCCGAAAGTCACCGAATCGGAGCTTCGTAACGAGCTTTATCTCCGCGGTTTTTATACTACCGATTTTTCGGGATCTACGGCGGACAGAGCGCACAATGTAAGGCTTGCCGTAAAAAAGACGGACGGAGCGGTAATATCTCCGGGGGAAACCTTGTCGTTCAACGGCACAGTCGGTCCGCGTACGGCTGAAAACGGGTTTAAAACGGCTAAGATAATAATAGACGGGAAATATACGGACGGAATAGGCGGAGGCGTATGTCAGGCGTCTACCGCCGTCTACAACGCTTCCCTGTCTGCCGGATTACATTGCGCCGCAAATGCGCACTCCATATGCCCGTCGTACTGTCCGGCTGGGCTGGACGCGATGATAAGTTCGGCAAGCGACTTGCTTATAACAAATACCACTACTCATAATATATATATAACATCTAAGACCTCCGGCGGAAAAGCTACCGTATATGTATACGGAGAAAAACCGGAATTTACGGTCACGCCCGAGAGCGTTATCACGGGAACGGTGCCGTACGAGACCGTCGAACAGACGGATAACGAGGGTAAATATTTCGATGCCGACGCTGTAAAAGGCGATAGGCTTTTGGTCACGCCCGGTAAAGAGGGTTGTAAAAGCGAAACGTATCTCGTCTACCGAAAAAACGGAGTGATACACAGTCGCGTTAAAATTCGTGAGAACGAGTACAAATCATTGCCCAGAGTGATCGCTGTTGCGCCGTAAACAATGTTCTTACCTTGCAGATGTTCGATGCCAAACGATATACAGGAAAGCACACTGTAACGGCTCTGTTAATGTTTATGATCGATAGCCTTACAGGCGTATAAGCCGCTATCGATAAAATATACTTGACAAAGACGAGTTAAAGATATATAATCGATTTATGATGAATGCTTTTATAAGCGCTTTTAACTGGTACGGCTTTTTGATGGCTGCAGGAATAACGTTGGGTGTTGTTGGCGCGTATTTTGCGGCTAAACACCACGGTATGGAAGGCGATGTGATAATCGATATGATAATCATTTGTCTTCCGCTCGCTATACTCGGTGCACGGATATATCATGTTGTTTTCGACGTTCTTGCCGGCAACGAGTGGACATTCGCGGAGTTTTGCGGATTCGACAGCGGCAGCGGCAATTTCGTAGGGCTTGCCGGGCTTGCTATATACGGCGGTCTCATAGGGGCTATAATAGGCGCCGTTATTTTTCATTTTTGGAAAAACAGAAAAAAACTCCCCGTCAACAAAAGGGTGTCGTTTTGGCAGATCGCCGACGTAGGATTTACGTTTATAATGCTCGGTCAGGTAATAGCGAGATGGGGCAACTTTGCCAACGGCGAAGCTTACGGCGAAGTCATAACAAATCCCGCGTTGCAATGGGCGCCGTTCGGAATGCTTGTGGACGGAGAGTGGCGGTACTCGATGTGGTTTTACGAATCGCTCTGGAACTTTTTCGGGTTTTTTATCTTGCTGTTTTTATATCTCGGCAGAAGAAAGAGTTTCGACGGTTTCGTTTTTGCCGTATACGGAATAATATACGGTATAGGAAGAGCGTGGATCGAAGCTATAAGAGTGAATGACGTTTTATATCTCGGCGGTATGCGTATAAGCGTTTTCGTCAGCGTTCTGTTCCTTATTGCAGGTATAGCGATCATAGTAACGCATTGCGTTCTCGCAAAAAAAGCCGGGAAAAAAATATTTATATTTGTAGACGGCAAAAAACTCAACGACGATTATTACGGTTACGAAAAGACAAAACTCGCTCATCCGATGCCGGATATAGTTTTCTTTAAGGACAGAAAGAAACGTGCCGCCAAAAACGAAGTGATCGTAGACGAAAGCGGTGTAGCTATCAAGGTCGAGAGCGATATCGGATCGGCAGATGCCGGAACGGATAAACAAACGTCGGTTTCCGCACAGACAAATGAAAAGAAAGCGATTGTTGAAGCGGAGGAATCTTATGAAGACAAGTGGGACGACTGACGCAGTTCTGCCGCTCACCAAAAAGCAGAAATGTGCCTGTAATATAGTT
Source organism: uncultured Christensenella sp. (assembly GCA_910585055.1). Classification (GTDB taxonomy): domain Bacteria; phylum Bacillota; class Clostridia; order Christensenellales; family Pumilibacteraceae; genus Anaerocaecibacter. Next base: position 39,804 of record CAJUBY010000007.1, read on the forward strand.
ATGGGCGGATTGATGGTAACCGCCGGAATAATCTTGGTACTTGCCGGAAACGGCTATATAAACGCATCTGTGAGTAGGATCGCAGCGCCTACAATATTGTTGGGCTTCGGCATAGCGGTGCTTTTGAGTGCATTAATAGCAAAAAATTCTCTGTCGATGTGGTTCGCCGGCGTAGTTTTGGCGTGCGGAACAACATCGTTGCTCGAAGTGCTGACTGCCGCCGACTACGGAAATCTTTTCCCCGTATATATAGCGGCTCCCGGTATCGGATGTATGTTTTCCGTATGGTTTGCCGAAAATAAATTTCCGTTGATAAAAGCTATATTGTTTTTCTGCGGTCTTGCGGTCTTGTTTTTTATGGGGTCGTTCGGCGTGTGCGGCTGGGGTCTGGCGTGCGGACTGATCGCTGCGTTTTGCGGTACTTGCGTTATTGCAATTGCGATAGAGAATTACATGCTAAAGGACAGTGAGAACAATGCGTAATCTTACTATGATGACCGATCTGTATCAGCTGACGATGATGAACGGTTATTTTTTGCGGAAAAAAGCGCGGGAAACCGCTGTATTCGATGTTTTTTTTCGTCAGAAAGATACGATAAATTACGCTGTTTTCGCAGGACTGGATCAGGCAATAGACTATATAAAAAATCTGCATTTTTCGGATGAGGATATCGAGTATTTGAGATCGCTCGGCGTGTTTCATCCGCAGTTTTTGGACTACCTTGCAAACTTTTCGTTTACGGGCGATATGTATTCGGTGTGCGAGGGGGATATAGTTTATCCTCAGGAACCGATAATAGTGATAAAAGCGCCGCTCGTCGAAGCTCAGCTCATCGAAACGGCGTTACTCAACATCATCAGCCACCAAACGCTTATTGCCACGAAATCCGCGCGTATAGTAGCCGCGGCAAAAGGCAGGAGCGTTGTCGAGTTTGGATTGCGCAGAGCGCAAGGACCGGATGCCGGGATATACGGCGCGCGTGCGGCGGTAATAGGCGGCTGTACGGGGACCAGCAACGTACTTACCGGTCAAATGTTCGATATACCAGTCAAAGGTACGCATTCGCACAGCTGGGTAATGAGCTTCGACAGCGAGCTAGACGCATTTCGTGCATTTGCGGACGTTTATCCCGATACTTGTCTGCTGTTGGTAGATACATACGATACCGTACGCGGCATAAAAAACGCGATAACCGTATTCAACGAATTACGTGAAAAAGGGCATAAGCCGCTCGGTATACGTTTGGACAGCGGCGATCTTGCGTATTTGAGCAAGGTAGCTAGAAAAATGCTGGACGAAGCCGGTTTTACGGATGCCGTCGTAATGGCGTCGGGGGATATCGACGAATACCTTTTACAGTCGCTCGGCAGTCAGGGCGCAAAGATCGATATGTACGGTGTGGGAACAAAACTTATAACAAGCGAAGACACGCCGTCGCTCGGTTGCGTATACAAACTGTCCGCTATAGAACGTAACGGTAAGCTGCTGCCTCGAATGAAAATATCCGATTCTATAGTCAAGGTCACAAATCCCGGGCTGAAAACTCTTTACCGCATATACGATAAGGATACGGGAATGGCGTTTGCCGATCTTATAGCGTTGGCGGACGAAAAGATAGATAAGCCGCTCGTATTGACGCATGAGACCGAACGTTGGAAAACAACCACGCTCGATGACTATATCATACGTCCGATGCTGCATAAGATCTTTGAAAATGGTAAAAATGTTTATGCCGGTCCGGCACTTTCGGATATCGTCAAGTTTGCGGAAACCGAAAAATCAAAGTTTTGGGACGAATACAGGCGTATCGACAATCCGCAGATATACAAGGTGAATCTTTCCGACGGATTGTACGAACTCAAACACAGCATACTCAGACGCCACGGACATATTTAGAAACACTTAAGCCTACAAATACTATCGGCGGAACGAAATGGAAGGTAAAAAAAAGATTTATACACAAGCGGATTTCGCTAAATATGCGGAGACTGTAAAACGCGAATGCGAGCAGACGCTGTTACGTCAGCGCGAGCGCATAGAAGAGCTGCGTACCGGTCTTGCGGAAGCCGAACGTAAAAATGCCGAGTACGAGGGTCAAAAGGAACTTGTATACAAAGCTATCACCGCCGCGCTTAAAAAGGCGGACGATATAGAACGGGTATCGCTCATTAAATACAATCAGGAAATAGCGCAGTTAAAAAGTTTCCACGATAAGTGGATGAGTTATTATAACAGGATAATCGAAACTTATCCGTTGGACGACGAACTTGTCGAGGTCAGCAGTGTAAACGGCAAGATCGCGGAAACGCTCGGTAAAGCCGGAGATATAGAAAAACAGTACGAAACGGAACGCGAGCGTCTTATGGAATCGCTGCGTAACGAATCGGATGAACACGTAAAGACCGAATCTGCTGCCAGCTCGGCAAGCGGCAAGGCGGACGACGATTATTCGGACAGATCGCCGGCAGGCTTTTCGTTTGCGGAGGCTTTGCATCCCAAAGAAGATTTGAAAGATATAATGCGCGAGCTCGGCGTGCTTATGGACGAAGACTGACCGATCTTAAATGTTATCTCTGTATTATACAGGGATTTTTGTTTTATGATTTCGAAAGCGAAAGTTAATGCCGGTTTTAATTGGCTGTCTCGGTCACAGATAGGGAAGTGTATAAAACCGCAGCGATACGGTATACGTTTACTTAGCTGTAGAAACACAACAAAAAAGCCGTCGTTCATTCGACGGCTTATATATTATAATCCAACTTACTATTCCGCTTTGGGTTCTTCCGCAGCTTCTTGTGCGGCTTTTTTTACGTTTTTCTTGGCGGGCTTTTCCGTCTTTTCGGTTTTTTCCGCTTTGGGCGCCTTGGCAGGTTTTTCGTCCGCTTTTTCCTTTACCGCTTTTTTCTTTTTCTGCTCGGCTTTGTCGGCTTCTTTTTCGAGCTGTTTGGCACGGAACTCCGCACGGGCGGCTTCGCGCGCTTCTTTGGCTGCACGCGCTTTTTCGGCAGCAATGGTCTTGTTGTCCTTTTTGACGACAACAGTGACTTTTCCGCTCTTTATATCGCTCAAACGCTTCGAAAGCGCAGATTTTTTGTTGGCTGCGGCGTTTTTATGCATAATGCCTGCCGTAACGCCTTTGTCTATCACCGACACGGTGATGGGAAGCAAACGCTCGGCTTCTTCGATGTTTGCAGAATCGATCGCTTTATTGAAAGCTTTAATGGCGTTGTTGACCTTGGAACGGTCGGAACGGTTAATTGCATTTTTCTTTTTCGTGATCAGCACACGTTTTTTTGCCGATTTGATGTTGGGCACGATATGACTCCTTTTATCGCATTTTTCTGTTTGCCATAAGATTATATCATACAAATAAAACTTTTGCAACTGTTTGTCGGGATACGATTAAATTTTTTTCTTTTACAAACACTAATTTTATGACGCGCAGATCTTGTTTTACGGATATGGCAGTGGAGTTTTGCAAGCATAAGCACACCAAAGACGACGGCTTGATAAAATATTACGAAGTAAAAGTCGATAAGGATATGTCGAAAAAACTCGGCAAACCGTGCGGCCGTTACGCAACGTTGGAAACAGATGCGGTACTTTCCGGAATGACGGGGGAATATCCTAGGATATCCGATGCGCTCGGTTCGTGTGTAAAAGAATACTGCAAAGGCTGCGACAAGATAATGGCGGTGGGATTGGGCAATCCGGATCTTACCGCGGACGCATTGGGCGACAGAGTTTTTAAGCGCCTTACAGTTACGCGCCATTTGAATCCGGATAAGTATTTGTGCGCGCTTACGCCCAACGTTCTCGGCATGACGGGTATCGAAAGCTTTGACATTATTTCCGCAGTTGCGGACAGGATAAGGCCGGACGTAGTGATTGTGGTTGACGCGCTGACTGCCGCGGCGGCAGGCCGGATAGCGACGGCATTTCAGGTAACGGACAGCGGTATAACGCCGGGGAGCGGTGTCGAGAACCACAGGCGCAGACTCGACGAAAGCTCTTTGGGTATAAGAACGGTATCTGTAGGCGTACCGCTGGTGGTCTACTCGTCGACGATAGCCAAGGACTATTGCGGCGGAGCCGAACGCAGCCGTTGCGATATGATAGTAACGCCTAAAGACGTAGATATTTTGGTGGAGGACTGCGCCAAAATTATAGCAGGCGCGATAAACGGGGCGTTCGGAAACGCCTGATCTCCCGTTTTTGCAAGTAACTCAACGGTTATTCGGCGCATATATATAAAGACTATGCGCGACGATCCGATTGGTGTATTCGACAGCGGTGTAGGCGGCTTGAACGTACTTAAGGAGTGCGCCGAGCTTTTGCCTTGCGAAAAGTTTATATATCTTGCCGACGAAGCAAACATGCCGTACGGTAATAAGACGTACGCCGAAATAAAGTATTTGGCGGAAAAATGCGCAGCTACGTTATTTGCCATGAACTGCAAGGCGGTCGTAGTTGCGTGCAATACGGCGACGGTAACGGCTGTGGACGGTATACGTAAGCTGTTCGGCTCGCGTATAGTCGTGGGGCTTGAACCTGCGGTAAAACCGTGTTACCGCGAGCTGGGGAAAAATGGATATGCGGTCGCTCTAGTCACCGACGCGACTTACAGATCGTATAAGTTCGAACGTCTGTTGCAAACTTGCGAAAACAAGATAATACCGATTGCCAGACCGGAACTCGCGCGTTTGATAGAAAACCATGCGGACGATATTTCGGCTGTGGAAACGCATGTTTTCGATATACTCGCGGATCACAAAAATGCGGAAGCCGTAATTCTCGGCTGTTCGCATTATACATACATAACGGACATCATACGTAAATTTTACGGCGGTTCGGTCAAAATATACGACGGCGCGCACGGCGCCGCGGAACGGCTGAAGTATTGTTTGGCGCTGTCCGATCTGTTTACAGACAGTACGGATATGCAAAATAAAATACGGTTTTATTCCACACGCGGATAAACCGTATCGAAAGAATTATTGTTACGGACGTTCGGAAATCCCGAATAAAATTCCGATCACGTCTCTGCCGTGCGGCAGGCTCACACCGGACGATACGGCTTGTTTTTCGGAGAAAACCGCATTCTTGCGGCATGGCTTTTTTCCGTCCGATTCGCTGTCGTATATCAAAAACGGTACCGGTTCCGAAGTGTGTGTGCGCACCGAAAGCGGTGTGGCGTGATCGGGCATAATGCAAATTGCGAATGGCGTTCCGCTGTTTTCGAGCGCTTTCAATATCGGCGATAACACTCGCGCGTCTATTCGCTCTATAGCCGCGATCTTTCCTTTGCGGTCGCCTTGATGACCGCATTCGTCCGGTCCTTCGAAATGCAGAAAACAGTAATCGCAGGTCTCGAGCTCGTCGAGCGCGGCGGTAGTTTTTGCTTCGTAATCGGTATCGACCGTTCCTGTTGCCGACGGTATTTGTGCGACTTGAGCGCCGCTTGCAAAACCTATCCCTTTTACAAGATCGACGGCGGAAATGACGGCAGCGGTCTTACCGAACATTTCTTTAAAACTTTTGAGAACGGGTTTTTTACCTTCGCCCCAGAACCAAACTGCGTCGGCTCCGTTTTTGCCGTTCATAACACGCGCTTTACATACAGGGTGGTTTTTCAGTATATCCGACGACCGTTCGATAATTTGCGTAAATATTTCGGATCTTCCTCCGCGCGGCAGATAATTTCCGATCTGTTTGCCCTGTATATCGTGCGGAGGCGTAAATTCGGTCCCGGTCGATCCGCTGCCGCGGATAACGGCGGCATGTCGGTAGCTTTTTCCGGCATACAGTTCCAATCCGTATTCCGAAAATAACGGCTTGAGTGCGGATATCAATTCCGACGCTTCTTCCGAGGATATTTCTCCTGCGGAATAGTCTGTCATAGTGCGGTCGACGAACGTGTCCGCATGGGACAGGGTAACAAGGTTTACGCGAAACGTAACGTCGCTGTCTGTCAGCGGTATACCCATGGATAAAGCTTCGAGCGGCGATCTTCCGGTATAACATTCCGTCGGATCGTATCCGAGCGCTGCGATGTTGCATACATCGGATCCGGGCTTCATTCCGTCGGGAACGGTTTTTACAAGTCCGCATAGACCGCGCGAACATAACATGTCCATGACCGGTTTATGCGCTTCGTCCATAGGCGTAAGCCCGTGTGCATCGGGACGGTCTGCCATACCGTCGCACAGGATAGTTATATATTTTTTAGTCATGATCTTCTCTGTATGTAATATTATCCGGTTGCGGACAGGTTACTCAACTGTTACTGATTTTGCGAGATTACGCGGCTTGTCGATATCGCAGCCGCGTTCGAATGCCGTATAGTACGCGAACAGCTGCAGCGTTACGGCTGTCAGTATAGGTGTAACGTCGTCGTCGCAAACGGGGATGACAAGCATTCCGTCGGCTGTTTCGCTTATTTTGGTGTTTGCCTGCGACGATACCGCAACTACTGTGCCGTCACGCGACTGTACTGCTTTTATATTGGAAAGCATTTTGGTGTACAGATCGCTTTGCGTTATTAGCGCAAGGGTAGCAGTTCCTTTTTCTATCAGCGAAATAGTACCGTGTTTGAGTTCTCCGGCGGCATACGCTTCGGCATGGATATACGATATTTCTTTTAACTTAAGTGCTCCTTCGAGCGATGCTGCGTAATCCGTTCCACGTCCTATAAAGAAAACGCATTTGCGGTCCGAAAACTTTTCGGCATAGCTTTTTATATCCGAAATATCCGATAGCAACACTTCGATCTTTTTCGGCATATCGAGCAGTTCTTTAAGCAGTTCGTTGTATCTCGCATCGGATACGGTATGTTTTATTTTTGCTATCTTAAGCCCTATAAGATACAGCGCCGCGACCTGTGTGGTGTATCCTTTTGTTGTGGCGACCGCTATTTCGGGACCTGCGTAAGTATAAAGAACGTCGTCGGCATCTCGGGCTATGGCGCTTTCCATAACGTTTACTATCGCGATAGTATGAGAACCGCGCTTTTTTGCCAGCCTCAGCGCCGCCAAAGTATCCGCTGTTTCGCCGCTTTGACTTATCACAAGGGTAAGAGTGCGGCAGTCCGTTATCGGATCGGAATAGATATATTCGCTTGCAAGCTCGCAGTTTACGCGTATCCTGCAATACTTTTCCATAAAGTGTTTGCCGACTATCCCGGCATGATACGCCGATCCGCAGCCTACTATATCGATCCGTTCGATGCGGTTAACATTGCCGGCATCGAATTGTATCCTGTCCAAAACTATTTCGTTGCCTTTGACGCGCGGACGTACCGTGTTCGTTATGGCTTTCGGCTGCTCGTATATCTCTTTCAGCATAAAATGCGGATAACCGTCTTTTTCCGCCTGCGAAATGTCCCAGTCGACGCGGTAAGGCGTTTTAACTGCGCTTTTTCCGTTCGCATCGTAAAACGTAACGGCGCGCGGAGTAAGTTTGGCGATGTCTCCGTCGTCAAGCTGTACAAAGTCGTGCGTGTATTCGAGTGCGGCGGCAAAATCCGACGCTATAAAATTTTCGTTGGACCCAAGTCCCACTACGAGCGGATTGTCTTTACGTACCGCAAATACAGTATCGGGGGAATAGGCGTGTATTATGCCTATAGCGTACGAACCTATAAGACGCGTCACTGCTTTGCGCAACGTGCGTATCATATCTCCGTCGTATAAATATTGTAAAAGCTGTGCTATGACTTCGCTGTCCGTATCGCTCGTAAAATGCACGTCGTGTGCGGTAAGTTCCGATTTGAGTTCGGCAAAGTTTTCGATTATGCCGTTGTGTACTACGGCGAATTCACCGTTTTCGGATAAGTGCGGATGCGAGTTGACGTCGCTGGGCGCGCCGTGCGTAGCCCATCGAGTGTGACCTATACCCGTAGTACCCGTAAGCTTACTGCCGCCGTCCGTTTTTTCCGCGAGCGCGGATATCTTACCGGCTGTTTTTATAGCGTTGATATTCCCGTTGTTTATAACGGCAATCCCTGCGGAATCGTATCCGCGGTATTCCAAACGTTCGAGACCTTTGAGCAGTACAGGCGCGGCTTGTTTTCCGCCAGTGTAACCGATTATTCCGCACATATCAGCTCCTTATTGATTTGTGTTGCCGCCGTCGTCTTGACCGTCGGTCTTGTTGGGCTTATAAAGAATAAACTTGACTGTCAGGACTATCACCACTACGGCTATGATACCTACGAATACCCACATTATTATATCGATATAGTCGTAACACAGATATGCTATAAGGGTTATAATACCGCACGCGCAGGCATTGCCTGCGATAACGCCGATCAAAGACTTGACAAAACCTATTTTTAATATGGACGCTACGGCGCTGCCCGTCCATACTCCGGTCAAAGGCAGGGGTACGGCAACGAAAAGAGCTGTCCCGCCCATTTTTTTGAGATCGTTTTTGGTCAAGGCGAATTTGGAACCGTTCGGCTCGTCGTCGTCCAAAGTTTTTGCAAGCGATCTCGATTTTTTCTCGAATTTATCGTAAAGAAAACTGCCTATCTTGGAAAACAGTTTTGTTCGGGACAGGGCGTTTATTATCGGCATAAATAATATTATCAGTATGGGCGCCATCAGAGACGAACCCAAAAAAGCCCAGCCGAACGCCTGACCCGGAGCAAGCCCCATTTTCATTCCGAACGGTATGGCGAAACGGGCTTCGGCGATGGGGATTATCGATAGCAAAAAAACTGCGAGCGGAGCGCCGAGCGCGTCGCTCATCGCATTTGCCATTTGTTGAAGTACAGCATCCATACCGTTATATTATAAGCAATTACCGTCGATTATGTCAACAGTATTGCGTAAAAACGTTTCAGACGCTGACAAACCGAAAAGATCTCGCATATATATTGACAAATATCATCGAATATAATATAATTTTTACGGAAGATAAATATAATAATAAAATAAACGGAGTTCTCATGGGCAAATATTTCGGCACCGACGGTATCAGAGGAAAATACGGCGACAATCTGGACGCCGATCTTGCTTACAAAGTGGGACTTGCGATAATAGGATATTTCGGAAAGGGGGCGGTAGTCGTCGGACGGGATACGCGCGTATCCGGTCCGGAAATTCAAGCCGCTCTGCTCGACGGATTAAAACGCGGCGGAGCCGAGATCTTGACCGTAGGCGTTTTGCCTACGCCCGCAATTGCGCGTACTGCTATAACGCATAAAGCGCTTTGCGGCATAGTTATTTCGGCATCCCACAATCCGCCGGAATACAACGGGATAAAAATATTCGACGGCAACGGTGTAAAACTCAGCGAAGAGCAGGAAGGAAGTATCGAGTACTACATCGACAATCCTCCCGAAGTGCGTGCCGTGGGATCGGTCCGAGAGATCGCCGACGCGCAAAATGAATACGTCGATTATCTTGTCGAGACCGTCGATTACGATATGACGGGCGCCAAGGTGTGGCTGGACTGCGGTTACGGCGCGGCGTCTACAGTTGCGAAACAGGCGTTCGAGCGATTGGGCGCTACCGTCGAGATAGAGAATTTCAAACTGCGCGGCGAAAAGATCAATTGCGGTTGCGGCGCACTTCATCCCGATTACGTTATGCATTCCATGACGGGAACCGATTACAAGCTGGGATTTGCTTACGACGGCGATGCCGACAGGCTTGCATTCGTGTTCGACGGCAAGGTGATGGACGGCGATTCCGTGCTTTACAATATCGGACGCGAAATGTCGTTGAAAGACAACGTGGTCGTGGGTACCGTGCTTTCCAACACGGCATTGGAACGCAGGTTGGAAAAAGACGGCAGACGTCTTGTGCGCACTCCCGTAGGCGATAAGTATATATGCGATCTTATGTTTAAAAAGGGATACAACCTCGGCGGTGAGCAGAGCGGTCACTATATAGTATATCCCCAAGCGACCACAGGCGACGGGATAATGTCCAGCATGTTCCTGACAAAAACTCTTTATAAAAACGGAAAACTCGGAGAATTTTTGGAATTGAACCTCTTTCCGCAAAAAGCAATAGCCGAATATGCCGATCGGTCTATAATGTACGAAAAAGGCATGATAGATCTTATCGAGGACTATACTGCGAGGCTGTCGGGCATAGGCAGGCTTATAGTCAGAATGTCCGGTACGGAACCTAAAGTGCGCGTAATGTGCGAATGCGAAGATCCCCGAAAGATCGACGAGGTGCTATCCGTGTTCAAACGTTATATCAACACGCGTAAATCTTAAATAAGATCGTATCGGGTTGACAAATAATGCTTACTGTGGTAATATAACATACGAAAATCGGGCATAATCGAGGAACAATGAAAGAACAAAAGAACGTCAACGAGGGATCGGGACGGGAAAAAACCAAAAAAGCAGGTATAAAGACGTTCCTGTCACCGCGTTACCGCGGCGTCATTCTTACGTTTATTTTGGATATAGGTTTTTGTTTCGCATCATTTTGGGCGGCGCGCGGCGCAATGTTCAAGGAAGTTGCATTTCCGCTGAACTACTTGCATTTCGAAATACCGATCATGATAATAATGACCGCGGTACCGGTGTGTATGCTCGCGCTGTTCAACTGCTACAATGTTGTGTGGAAACTTGCCGGACGCATAGAATTTATCAAATTCACCGCGGCGTACATCGTATCTTTTTTGGTGCTGTTTATCGTAAAAGTAATATTAAAAGCGTCGTTCAACGTCGAACTGTGGGGCACGCAGGTTTTACTGTACGTGCTTTTCGCGCTTATACTTACCGCAATACCGCGTTTTTCCAACATGCTTATAGGTTATTTCAAACACGTTCGGCGCGGTAATCTTTCGTTCGATCCTTCCAAAAATAAACCGGTGCGTACCGTTATTTACGGAGCC
>CAJUBY010000007.1:50677-62621 GCA_910585055.1 uncultured Christensenella sp.
TATCTCGAATGCCGACGAAGGATATTTCCCTGTGGCTTTTATGGACGACGATAAGTCGAAACACGGAAAATCCATAGGAGGAAGTATTGTCGCCGGCGGTCTCGACGATTGCGAAACTATCATCGAACGATATGAACCGGATATGTTCGTCGTTGCGATAACCGATCTTACCAAATCGCAGTTAAAGACTATATACGAGCGTTTGTCGCGTTATAACATTCCCATCAAAATGCTGCCGCCGATAAGCGACGCGCAGGAAATAACGCACGACTCGCTTACTTTACATGATATAAAGATAGAGTCGCTGCTCGGCAGAGACGAATTTAAGATCAAAAAAGAACTTATCGACATGTCCGTAAAGGACAAGGTCGTCATGGTAACGGGCGGCGCCGGATCTATAGGTTCGGAGCTTTGCCGTCAGGCGCTTATTTTCGGATGCCGTCATTTGGTGATCTTCGATCAGAACGAAAACGGCATGTTCAACATCGACCAGGAGTTCTGTAAAAAATACGACATGTCGCGTTACTCGTTGGTGATGGGTACCGTAAGGGAAGCGGACAAGCTGGCGGCTGTTCTCGATAAATATAAGCCGCAGACGGTTTTCCATGCGGCGGCTTACAAACACGTGCCTATGATGGAGATTGCGCCGACGGAAGCGATAAAAAACAACGTGTTCGGCACTAAAAATATTATAGAACAGTGTAAAAAGGCCGGCGTGGAGCGGTTTGTTTTGATCTCTACCGACAAAGCGGTAAATCCGGCTAACGTTATGGGCGCAAGCAAACGCCTTGCGGAAATGCTGGTGCAGACGCGCGCCGAAAACGGCGGTATGCAGATGGCTGCCGTAAGGTTCGGTAACGTCTTGGGTTCTTCGGGATCGGTGATACCCACGTTTTTAAAACAGATAAGCGAGGGCGGTCCCGTCACGGTAACGGACAGAAATATCAAGCGGTATTTCATGACGATACCGGAAGCCGTTAGATTGGTACTGCAAACGGGTGCGTTGGCGTCGTCGGGAGAGGTTTTTGTGCTCGATATGGGCGAGCCGGTGTATATTTACGATCTTGCTTGTAATCTTATTCGGCTCAACGGATATGTGCCGAATAAGGATATACAGATAGTTATATCGGGGCTGCGTCCCGGCGAAAAGCTGTTCGAAGAATTGCGGTACGATATGGAAAAGGTAGATAAAACTTCGCACGAAGGCATTTTTGTTACCAAGCTCGAAAAGATAGATAAAAAGAAGTTCGACCGTGATCTCGGCGAACTTAAGAATATAGCGGAAAACGAAGACGAGACCGGCATAGAGAAAAAGGTTTTCGATATCGTTCCTCGTGCGGCGCGAGAACAGGCGCTTAAAGAACGCGAGTCGAGTTTGAGAGCCGCGGTGGCGGAAGCGAAAATGATATCCGATCCTGCGGGAAAATCCGGCAAAGACACGGTATCGCCCGAAAAGTCTCAGGCTGTGGCATAAAACGCCGATCGCGCGAATATTCCGATATCCGAAGTAATATAGATTAGACGACCTACGAAGCGTTTGGAGGGTGATCTTGAATATGTATTGGTGGCAAGCCATGATATTGGGGCTTGTTCAGGGATTGACCGAATTTCTTCCTGTGTCGTCCAGCGGACATCTGATACTGGTCCGCGAGCTTATGGGGCTAAATAACGGCGAATCGTTTTTATTGTTCGATGTTACGGCGCATCTCGGTACGCTGGTCGCCGTCGCTATAGTTTTGTACAAACCTATACTGGGACTGTTCAAAAAGCCGTACAAGAACATGGTAATGCTCGTCGTAGCCACGGTCCCGGCCGTGATCGTCGGATTTACGTGCAAGGATTATATAGAACAGTATTTTTCGACTGCGAAATATCTGTGCTTTTTCTTTATGTTCACGGCTGTCATCATGCTAGTCAGCGAGTTTGCGGCAAAGCGTAACAAATCTCCTAAGGATCTGGGGTGGGGCGGCGCCGTGGCAATGGGGCTTATGCAGGGCGCGGGCGTTTTTCCCGGCGTGTCGAGGTCGGGTTCGACTATTTTCGGCGGAACCGTTGCCGGGACCGACAGCAGCAAAGTCGCTACGTTTTCGTTTTTGATGAGCATACCGGTGATTTGCGGTTCGCTGCTGTTGAGCGTTATCGATGTAGCGCAGGCAGGAACCATCAACCAAATCAATTGGTTCGAGATATTCGTCGGCGCGGCGAGTGCATTTGTTTCGGGATATTTTGCCGTCAGAGTGATGTTAAAACTTATCGCCAAAGCGAATTTCAAATGGTTTTCACTGTATCTTTTTATAATATCGATACTTACTTTTGCGTTTTATTTTATGGGCTAACCGAGAAAAAGCAAATATTCGTAATAAATCAAATAATCGTAACATAAAATATTCGGCAATCATATACAACAGATATGATTGCTGTTTTTTTCGGTGGAAGATCGTGCGAACACGATATTAGCATAATAACGGGCTTGCAGACCATGTCGGCATGTCCGCGCCGCTGCGTGGGCGTTTATATAGACGGCGACGGTGTGTGGTGGGCGTCCGAATATTTCGAGAGCGTCAACGCCGTGCGCAACAACAAGTTCGACGGAAAAAAAGTGCATTTGAGGCCGTCGGACGGTTATTTGTATTGCAAAAACAAACGTCTGTACAAGATAGATGTCGCCGTGTTGTGTATGCACGGTATTTTGGGCGAAGACGGGACTTTGCAGGGAATGCTGGAAATGTGCGGTGTACCTTATACCGGCAGCGGTGTTGCGGCATCTGCCGTGGGCATGAACAAACTGCGTTCCAAAGCCGTGTTCGAACGCGAAGGGCTTAAGGTGCTTCCGTATACATCTGTGACGCGCGGAGATTACGAGACCGATGCAGCGCAGACGGTCAGATCCGTCAACGAACTCGGATATCCCGTTATAGTAAAACCGTGTAATCTAGGCAGTTCGATAGGCATATCGATAGCGGAGAACAACAACGAACTGTTTACGGCGTTAAGGATAGCGTTCGAATGGGACGATACGGTTATAGTGGAAAAAGCCCTTACCGATTTTACCGAAGTCAACTGTGCGGTGCTGGGCGATTGCGACGACGCCGAGCTTACAGTATCGGATACCGAACAGCCTGTCGGGTGGAAAAATTTTCTTACGTTTTCCGATAAATACGCAGGTGACGTAAAAGCCTCCAAGCATAAGATACCGGCAGAAGTCGGCGCGGAAATAAACGCTACGGTACAGGAACAGGCGGAACGCGCTTTCAGAGCGGTGGGCTGCAGCGGCGTCGCGCGCATAGATTTTATGGTAAAAGACGGTGAAGTTTACGTCAATGAGATAAACACGATCCCCGGATCGCTGTCATACGGACTTTTTGCGTCGGAAATGAAATTTGCTAAACTTGTGGAAAAACTTATAGACTGTGCACTTATGCGAAAGAGCAGGTTCGATGCTCTTAAACGCGTGTATACGCCGACTACTCCTATTACCGGAAAATGATACGGAATATTATTGCCGGAACCCCGCGCAGAAACGCGGGGTTTTATGTTGCGGAAAAACGCATATCACGGCAGACGGCATCATATTGATAATCGAGTAGAATGTAACTTCGACGTTACTACAAGGAGACAGATATGCGAAAAAAACTGATTGCCGTACTGTTCGTTGCGGCTGCATTGCTCACGCTTTGCGCGTGCTCCGCGCCCGAAAAGACGCGATCCACCAAGTACGATATCACCGCTTCTTTGTCGGAAGATAATGTGCTTACGGCTTCCGTGCTGTGCGATTACGTCAACAATACCGACGTTCCGTTAAAAGAGATATGGTTCCATCTTTATCCCAACGCTTACCGTGACGGCGCAAAATACAGCCCCATCCCCAAAGACAGAACGACGGAAGCGTATCCGAACGGCAAGAGCTATTCCGTTCTTAATGTGGAAAAGGTGAATGTAAACGGCAAGGATACCGACGTAGTGATATCGGGCGAGGACGAGAACATACTTGCGGTTTCGCTCGGGAAAACGATCGATCCGGGCGATTCGATAAAGATCGCCGTGGATTACAACGTTAAGCTGCCCAACGTCAGACACAGATTCGGTTACACCGACAAATCGGTCAATCTCGCTAATTTCTATCCAATAGCGTGTGTATACCGTGACGGAGCGTTTGTTGCGGATCCTTATTATTCGACCGGCGATCCTTTTTTCAGCGAATGCGCGGACTATAACGTAAAACTCACCGTGCCGAGCAAATACGAGTGCGCTTTTACCGGCGAGCTTACCGAAAAAACGAAAGGCGAAGATACTTCCGTATACAATATTAAAGCCGCCGACGTGCGCGATTTTGCCGCCGTACTCGGAGAATATCGTAAAGTAAGCGGACTTTCGGGTTCGACCATAGTAAACTACATGTATTATACGGATACAGATCCCGAAAAGTCGCTTAAGACGGCTATCGATTCCGTGCGTATTTTCGGCGAACTGTTCGGCGCTTATCCGTACAAGGAGTATACCGTAGTTCAGACGGGATTTTTGCAAGGCGGTATGGAATATCCGCAACTTTCCATGGTGTCCGATAATTTTGTCGGCGATGCGCGAAACGACGTTATAATACACGAGACCGCGCATCAATGGTGGTACGGCGTAGTAGGTAATAACGAAGTGAAAAATGCGTGGATGGACGAGGCGCTGGCGGAATATTCGACTATGATGTTCTATGAACACGCCGAAGGATATAATTATACGTTCGACAAGAAACGTGCCGACGCGCTCGGAGCATACATGCTGTACTGCGAAGCGTATAAAAACAACGGCGCCGGCGATACGTCGATGACGCGTCCCGTAAACGAATACGCCGACGAAACGGAATATTCGTATATGATCTACGTAAAAGGCGCTTTGATGTTCGACGATATACGCAACACGACAGGGACCAATGCGTTTATATCCGGTCTTAAACGCTATTATTCCGAAAACAAGTATAAGATCGCAGAACCTCAGCACCTTATAGGCGCAATGGAAAAGGCGTCGAAGCGTCAGCTCAGTCCGCTATTCGAGTCGTGGCTGGACGGTAACGTCAAGTTGTATTCAACCAATTAATGTATAAAAACTACCGAGTTATGCACTTATGCACATAGTTATGAACATCGTATGTGTGTAAAATTGTCGAAAAAGGCGGAATTATGGCGTTTATAACAATCAAAAAGAAGACCGTTATAATAATTTTGTCCGTCGTGTTAGCGCTGGTTACAGTATTTGCCACTGCGGCGACCGTCATCGCTTCCGCAAAACCGGATAACGGATTGACGATAGTAATAGATGCGGGGCATGGCGGCGCCGACGGCGGCGTGACCGGTATTTCGACCGGAACGAAAGAAAGCGATCTCAATCTTTCCATTTCGAAATATCTCATGAAATATTTGCAGGATAACGGATATAACGTCGTACTCACGAGATCGGATTCCGCATCGGTGAGCGGCGGACTTAAGTACAGCAAGCGCGAGGATATGAAAGCGCGGAAAAACATACTTTTGTCCGCCCGACCCGATCTGGTAATAAGCATTCATTGCAATGCGTATCCGGTCCAATCGGTAAAAGGCGCGCAGGCGTTTTTCGCAAACGGCGGCGCCGGAGAACGTTTTGCTGCGACAGTACAAAACTATTTTAACGATGTTCTCAACGAAAAGCCGCGTACGGCGGCTGTGGGCGATTACTATATCCTCAATTGCAGCGAATATCCGTCCGTACTTTGCGAATGCGGATTTTTGTCAAACCCGGGGGAAGAGAACAAACTTATTACCGCCAGCTATCAGCAAAAAGTCGCTTATGCTATATATTCTGCGGTAAATTCGGTGTTTGCGGAAGATTCGAAAGGCTGAGTCGTCTACGGTACATTTGTCGTGTTTTATCCGATTTTAAAAAAACGCTTGCAATGCGGACGTGAATGTGTTAAAATTGTTATGCAAAATGCAGACGCAAATGCATTAAGTTTTATACAGGAGAGTAAACGATGCAATTTTTATCATTGTCGGGCGGTGCCATAGCCGGTATTGCAGTAGGTGCCGCGGCGTTTTTGTTGATCGTATTCGGAATATGGTACGTTATTTCCAAAAACGGTTTGATTTCGCTCAAGAACGACGTGGAAGAATCGTATTCCGCAATGGACGTTGGAATGAAAAAGCGTTACGATCTTATTCCCAATCTCGTAGCTACGTGTAAGGGTTATGCCAAACACGAGTCGGAGACTTTTTCCAACGTAGCGCGTGCGCGTAACAACGCGATGAGTGCCGTAAATCCTGTAGACAAGATATCTGCCGAACGTGAGTTGAACGTTACTATTCGTACGATGATGAGCATGGTAAGAGAGCAATATCCTGAACTGAAAGCGGACAGACAGTTCGTAAATCTTTCCAATCAATTGGAAATATTGGAAGAAGAGATCGCGCGGAGCAGAAAGTATTACAACGCCAAAGTAAAGATGCTCAACAATAAGATCGAAAAATTCCCTTCGTCGTTCGTAGCCGGTAAAATGAGGCTCGAGCGCAGACCTTATTTCGAATTGGACGATATTTCCGAACGCATTGCGCCCAGGGTAAGTTTCGACTAAATGACTAATAAAACAAAAACCACCGCCGTGATCATTGCGCTAGTCGCTACGGCGGTTGTATTCTTTTTTGCCGTTTTGGTAATATGCGTCATACTTCCGAACGACGACATGTATGCGAAAGTCGAGGAAGACTTCGGTATGAAGTTCGTGAGCATGGAAGTGGACGCGAAATGGAGAAAAGACAGGTCGTGCCGTATAGAACAGAATATCGTTGCGGAATTTTATATGCCGAGTCACGGCATATATGTGGATATACCGGTAAATTCCGGCGAGAAAGTGCGCGATCTTAAAGTAACCGCTACCGACGGAAGAGGGATGTCGAAACCTTATTCGTTTAAGCACGAGGAAATGTTTAAGATCGTTAGGATAGTCGTAGGAGATCCCGATGTTACTATGGGGCGCGGTGAAAGATTGATATGCCGTGTCGAATACGATTATATTGTGCCGGTACATCCCGACGGAAAAAATATTTTGGACATAAATGCCATAGGTTACGGCTGGACAAGCAAGATCGAAAACGCTTCGGTATCGGTCACGTATCCGTCTGTGCCGGATAACGGCGAAAATTTCGGAGTTTGGATAGACGGCGAAAAGACGGACGGGATTACGGTCTCGGCTGACGGCAAAACATATTCGGTAAAAAATGTTGCTCTCGATGCGTTTCAAGGCATACGTTTTAAGTACGAAATGCCGGGCGGAGTATTGACCGATAGGAGCGATCACGAATGGGTGCAGACGGTTTTTGCAGGCATCGTTATCGCCGTCGCATTAACCGTGCTTATGATATTCGTCGGTAAAGAAAAAACCGTTACGCCCATAGTAAGCTTTTATCCTCCGTACATAACCGGCAAAGACGGACGGAAACGGCGTATGTTACCTATTCAAATGGGCAAGATAATCGACGGCGCCTGTTCCGACAACGACGTAACGTCGCTCATATTTTATTGGGCCAGCGAAGGATATTTGTCTATAGAAGAAAAGGACGACGAAATATATTTCACTAAATTGAAAGAAATAGACAGCGTGACCGAATACGAACGCGTAATGTTCGACGCTTTGTTTAAAAAAGCCAAACCAAAGAAATCCGCAAAAAAGAAAAAAGAAACAAAAGTTAAAGATATCGACGTTTTCGACGAATTTCCCGATGACGGCAAAAGTTTTGTTGCTGCGGATGAAGTGAACGGTGACGACTCCGGTCTTTTGACCGTAGCTCTGTCGTCGTTAAAAGGAGAATTCGCCGGCGCTGTTTTGTCCGCAAAAAACGGCGTGAATATCGAATACCGCGGAAAATTGTTCAAGGGTTGGTATACATTGCTCGCCGTTATGGCAACCGTATTGTGTGCCGTTTACGGTATTTGCAATGCCGTTCTTATAACGTTGCGTATAGGTTCGGGATTTATAAATACAATGGGATTTATTGTATCGTTCCCGATACTGCTGTCTACCGCTATGGGTTATATACTGTCGCGGCATTATATGAAATTTTCAGTCGTAAAACGACGCGTGATGTTGGGAGTGTACGTGATCGCTACGATATTGCTTTCGTTCGCAGTTATATTGTTTCTCCCTACGGACGCCATGAGCTGGGCGGAAAAATTTGTATTTGCCGCATGTCTCGGATTATCGACGGCTGTTTCGCCGTTCCTTACCAAACGTACCGAGTTTTATGACGAACAGCTAAACGAGATTATAGGTTTCCGCGACTTTTTGCGTGATGCCGAAAAGGACAGATTGGAAACACTGCTGAATGACGATCCTCAGTATTATTACAACATTTTGCCGTATGCAAATGTTTTGGGCGTATCAAAGATATGGTCGGATAAATTCAACGATCTTTCTTTTGCACCGCCGTCTTATTATCGCGGACGCGATGTCTCCGTATTCGATATATATTTCGCGGCGCGTCTTACGAGCTCGATAGGAAGTTCGCTTACGTACAGACCTCCGAAGGCAAGCGGCGGAAGCTTTTCGGGCGGACACGGCGGCGGAGGCGGATCGTTCGGCGGTTTCGGCGGCGGCGGAGGCGGTCGCTGGTAACAGCATAAATTTAATTGTGGATTCGGTGATATATGGCGATAAATTTTATTACGGCAGGCGAGTCGCACGGAAGATCGCTCGTAGGCATAATAGAGAATATTCCGGCAGGTTTGACGGTCGATGCGGAACGTATAAATGCAGAACTTAAACGCCGTATGCTCGGTTTGGGTAGGGGCGCGAGAATGCAGATCGAAGACGACCGCGTCGAAATACTGTCGGGTGTGCGCGCGCGGAAAAGTACGGGCAGCCCGATCGCGCTTGCTGTAAATAACGCCGACCATCAAAATTGGATAAACGCCGTAAGTTGGGACGGTGACGCAAACAACAGACCGCTTACCGCAGCAAGACCGGGACATGCCGATCTGTGCGGAGCGATAAAATTCGGCTTTACCGACGCTCGAAACGTTTCGGAACGCGCGTCGGCGCGCAATACCGCAATGACGGTAGCGCTCGGCGCAGTGGCAAAAGCGTATTTCGAAACGCTGGGTATCGGGATATCGAGTCATACGGTTGCGATAGGTATAGTTAAGGCTTCGCCCGTAAAACATACCGAGTCTGTCAACGAACTTGCCGATGCCGATAAAGTGCGTTGTCTCGATCGGTCGGCAAGCGCGAAAATGGTGGATGAAATACGGCTTGCGGCATTGTCGGGAGATACTCTTGGCGGAGTGTCCGAAATCATCGTTACGGGTGTCAAGTCCGGCATAGGCAGCTTTACGTCGGTTTATAAACGTTTGGACGGTATTATCATGGCCGCCGTAGGGAGTGTGCCGTCTGTTAAAGCGGTCGAAATAGGCGACGGTATAGAGTGCGCAAAGCTGTACGGCTCGGCTGTGCACGACGAGATGTTCCCGGACGGAGAAGGCAGGATAAAACGCAATACCAACAGAGCCGGCGGTCTGGAGGGCGGCATGACTAACGGCGAGCCTATCGTAGTTCGCGCGTACTTCAAGCCTATCCCCACGTTAAAAAACGGATTGGATTCCGTCGATATAAAAACAGGAAAAGCCGTTAAAGCGGCGGATGAACGTGCCGACGTTTGTATAGTACCGTCGGGCGGCGTTATATGCGAAGCGGCGGTCGCGCTGGCGCTTGCGACGGCGGTATCCGATATGTTGGGCGGCGACACAATGGCGGAAGTTGCGGAACGTTACGGTAAAAAGGACAGCGCCGTATGAACGGTCTGATCTACGGCAAAGACCTGTCGGAAAAAGTATACGCGGCAGTCAAAAACTGTAAAATGACGGTTACGGACGAAAACGTAGCGCGGTTTTATCCCGAACTTACCGACGACGCTTTTGTGATGGAAAGCGGCGAAACTTCGAAGTGTATGGAAATGCTGGCGGCGTTGCTGGTTGCAATGCACGAAAAAGGCTTGCGTCGTAACGATAAGATATGCGCTCTCGGCGGCGGGGTTGTAGGAGATATAACGGGGCTTGCCGCATCGCTTTACATGCGCGGTATAGACTGGGTATGTATCCCGACTACGCTGCTCGCAATGGCGGATTCGTGTATCGGAGGGAAAACGGCTGTAAATTTTTGCGGAGTCAAAAATTTGATCGGAGCGTTTCACCGCCCGTGCGGTACTGTCGTGTCGTACCGTTTTGCCGATACATTGCCGCAGCGCGAAATACTTTGCGGAATAGGTGAGATCGTAAAGACGTGTTTACTTACCGAAAGATCGTATGCGTTGCTTGTGGAAAAAGCGGCCGTTCTTAAATCTTGCGGACCCAACGATTTATCGGATCTACTCGATGCTTGTATCGGTATAAAAAATAGCGTGGTTTCGGCTGATCCCAACGAACGCGGACCGCGTAAAATACTCAATGTCGGGCATACGGTCGGACATGCGCTTGAAAGTCTTGACGGTAGCAGATCCGGTCACGGAGAATACGTATTAAAGGGGATAATGGCAGAATGCGCGATGTTCCGCGAAATGATTGACGGTCAATTTTATGCGGAACTTATAAGTCTTTTAAAAAGTCTTACCTCGCCGCCGCGCACGACGGCAAACGCAATAATTAAATTTGCCGAAAGCGATAAGAAAAACACAAGCGGCTCAATTACGGTAATGGTACCGACAGCGCCCGGCGATATCTCCGAATTTGCAGTCGAAAAGGCGGTTTTCGCAGAACGTTACAACAGAGCGATCGGGGAATTGAAAAACTCATGAGTTCTGTCATAGTCAAGCCTCTGTCGCGCACAGGCTATACCGCCGACATCGTTTGTCCGCCCGATAAAAGTATATCGATTCGCGCAGTCATATTGAGTGCGTACGCGGTGGGAAAGTCGGTCATAAAAAACATTTCGATGTGCGACGACGTTATGACCGTGGCGGACTGTATGCGGCGGCTCGGTGCGGAACTCGAATTTCGTGACGGCGATTTGCATGTAATCGGTGCCCCGTTCGTATCGGCAGAGCTGGACTGCGGCAATTCCGCAACCGTCGCAAGACTGCTAACCGGTTTACTGTCGGGTTTAAACGGAGTTTTCCGATTGAACGGCGACGGCTCGCTGAGTAAAAGACCTATGAAAAGAATTACCGATCCGCTGACGGTGATGGGCGCGAGGATAGAAAGCTCGGGCGGCTGTCTTCCGCTGAAAATAATCGGGTCAGCACTCAACGGTATAGAATATTTTATGCCGGTATCGTCCGCACAGGTAAAAAGCTCGCTGCTGCTTGCCGGACTTAATGCCGCAAATACCGTTACCGTTACCGAAAAGTTCAAGACGCGCGACCATACCGAAAAAATGCTTTGCGCCATGGGCGCTAATATTTCGGTAGTCGAAAATACCGTCAAGCTCGCACCGGGAATACTGTACGGCAACGATATTACCGTGCCCGGCGATATCTCTGCCGCAGCGTATCATATATGCCTTGCGCTTGCGACGAAAAGCAAATGTACGGTACGCGGTACGGGGATTAACGAGACCCGTACCGGATTTTTAAACGTTTTGCGCAGGATAGGCGCGCATATATCCGTATCGAACGAACGTAGCGCCGACGAACCGATCGCCGATTTAACAGTGGTCGGCGACCGAAAACTCAAGCCGATAAATATAGGCGAGTGCGAGGTACCGGCAGTTATAGACGAGATCCCTGCATTATGCGCGCTCGCGTGTTTTATCGACGGTACCAGCGTTATCGACGGCGCATCGGAGCTGCGCAGTAAGGAAAGCGACAGGATAACGACTGTCGTCAATGCGTTAAAGTCGCTCGGCGCTGACATTTACGAAACCGCCGACGGCATAGTTATAAACGGTGGCGGAGAGCTGTCGTTCGGTAAAGTCGATCCGTGCGGAGATCACCGTATA
>CAJUBY010000008.1:0-913 GCA_910585055.1 uncultured Christensenella sp.
GGTTGCGAAAACGAGTCGAAGTCTCAAATGCTGGGCGCCGTAAAAGAGGGGTTGGTAGAAATGTTCGGCGTCGTCGCAAAATTCGATTTTATAAAGCGCAATCTTATGATAAGTCTTCCGCAGACTAATTACGAGTTGCTTTTGCACACGCTTGTCGCTTTCGACAGAGAGAATGAACATAAGCTATTAAATAAGATAGTGCGTGTCGAAGACGATATGACTCTCGACGGTATTTTCAATTTTAAGCTTGGCGAATTAAAGGAGCGCTGGCTTGAGATCTGCAATCTTACACGCAATAACGGCGCTTATCTTTACGACGACGAAACTTACAATGAACTTTTACGCTTTTTGATAAGCGCCGTCAATCCGAAGATAAACAAACTTACTATAATGGAGAAAGAAGGACAATACAGACTAACCGGAAATCTTAAAAACAGTGTAATAGATCTTGTGGTATTAAACAGTTCCGAGCTTATGTATTATCTTATAGACCTTGCGCCGTTGGAACTTGTGATAGACGGGCGCATTTCGAATAGGGAACTGTCGAAACGGCTTGTGGGCATATTCGATGCCAAAACGTTGAATACGGTTAAAAACAAAAAGTAACGTAGCGACAGTGTCCGCTTAAATTGACAAAAAATTAGCAAATAATCCTAATATACGGCGATTTTTGATTGCCTTTTTTGACGGCGCATGATATAATCATGATAATATTTTCAAGGAGATATATTAATGGTATCGTTTTCGTTTATTAATGCGATAGATCCCACGACGATAATTTTTATCGTATTGTTGGTGATCCTTATTATTGCGCTGTTGGTAGTACCTATGTTTACCAACAAGAAGCGCGCAAAACAGGTGGACGAACTTCACCGTTCGTTGCAGCCCGGCGATCTTATCAAAACAGTCGGCG
>CAJUBY010000008.1:923-27870 GCA_910585055.1 uncultured Christensenella sp.
TAATAGGCACCATAAAAGAGATACGTCAGATATCGCCGGCGGATAAAGAAATGGTAATAGAAACAGGCGACGGAGACAATAAGACTACCATGGTATTCGATATACAGGCGCTTTATCAAATCATGAGTCGCAGCAATACCGTTGTAGCAGCCAAGGAAGAGGATACGCAGAAAGAGACAGTGCCGGAAACCGAGCCTGTTGCGGAAGAACCGCGCGTAGTTCCCGATATAATGGCGGACAGAGTAACCGCCGAGACCGAAAAAACCGAGGTCGCGGAAACCGCAGAACCCCAAGACGGCGCCGGTAAAGTTTCTGATGAGATCGCGGCTGAGGGCGGAGAAAAGATCGAAGTGTCTGCAGCGGAAGAGTCCGTCCACTCGTCGGCGAAGCCCGATGCGAAAAAGACGGCGCAAGGCCGCGCCAAAAAGACGGGCGGCACAGCCAAAAAATCCAAATAGCTTTTACATTAAATAAAGTATATTGTAAAATATCTCCGCATACTGTAAAGTGTACGGAGGTTTTTTATGCGCAAAAAAAAGAGTGCTGTCGAACGCGACAGAGGATATGTATTCGAAATCGTCAAAGCTAATATAATCGCATTGATCGTCGCGTTATTGGCTATATTACTGTCCGCGCTTGCGGTCAAGCTGTTTAACGTTTCCGACGGAACAATACCCATAATAAATCAGGTTATCAAAAGTCTTGCCATATTTATAGGTTGCCTGTTCTCGCTCAAAAAACCGAATAACGGCTGGCTGCGCGGTATCGTGTGCGGATTTTTGTTTGTATGGTTGTCGTTCTTCGTTTTTTCGGCGCTTGACAGCAAATTCGTATTCGGATTGTCGTTGTTCAACGATTGCGTTTTGGGCACGGTCAGCGGTATGATTAGCGGTATAATCGCCGTCAATATACGTAAACATTAATAAACCATAAATTTACGGAATTATTACGCAATCACTTGATTTTAAGATAAAAGTGTAGTATAATCATACAAAAGAAATTCGGAGGCTATCATGGCTCATATAAAAGTTATCAGAAAAATGACAAACGACAACGGTTGCGATACCGCGTGCGGCGAATGCCAAACGAGCTGCCAGTCCGCATGTAAGACCAGCTGTACGGTAGGTAATCAGTCGTGCGAACGTAAGACCGTTAAAATTCTCAACGCAAACAAAAATCAAAACGCCTGATGGTTCATACTTTCGGATTGCTCGATAGGCTGTTTGCGCTGGATACCGAAAGCGGATCGTTTTTCGAGATCGATCCTGTGGTCAATGCTCTTTTAAACGGCGACGATATGTCGCCGTTTTCGTCGTGTGAAATTTCCGACGCGCAGTCGGAGATCGACAGGCTCAAAGCCGACGGAATAATGTTTGCGCCCGGTTTGTGTGCCGTACTTCCGCCGTATACGCCGATCATAAAAGCTATGTGCCTAAACGTATCGCACAATTGCAATCTCGCGTGTGCATATTGTTTTGCGGAAGGCGGTACATACAACGATACAAGGCGCACTATGTCGTTTGAAACGGCAAAAGCCGCTATCGATATGCTTATGGAAAAAAGCGGAACGCGGCGAAATCTCGAAGTGGATTTCTTCGGTGGGGAGCCGATGCTCGATTTCGAGGCGGTAAAACAAACCGTGAAATATGCACGTTCTGTCGAGAAAGAACGCGGTAAAAATTTCAGGTTCACGATCACTACCAATGCTTATCGGTTATCGGACGAAGATATAGACTTTTTTAACGAACATATGTATAATGTCGTAATAAGTATCGACGGCAGAAAGGAAGTTCACGACAGAGTGCGCAAGACAGTGGGCGGAAATGATAGCTTCGATGTCGTGATCAAAAACGCATTAAGGTTTAAAGAACGGCGAAAAGGGCAATATTATGTTCGCGGAACATTTACAAGATACAATCTCGATTTTGCCGATGACGTTTTGTTTCTGAACGATCTCGGATTCGATCAACTGTCGATAGAACCAGTCGTGCTCGATCAAAACAATCCTTTGGCTATACGCGATTGCGATATCCCGAAAGTGCTCGAAGAATACGAACGTCTTGCCGCGGCTTATATAGAGCGTCGCAAGACAGATAAATGGTTCAATTTCTTCCATTTTATGATAGACATCGACAATGCTCCGTGTGCGGTCAAAAGGCTTAAGGGCTGCGGCGCCGGCGGTGAATACGTAGCTGTGGCGCCCGACGGTACGGTATATCCGTGTCATCAGTTCGACGGAATTGCGAATGCGGCGCTGGGTAATGTGTTCGAAAAGGATCTAAAAGAGGACTTGCGGAAAAATTATTACGCTTGTTCGGTCGTATCAAAACCGGAGTGCGCAGAGTGTTGGGCAAAATATTATTGTTCCGGCGGATGTATGGCAAATTCGTTTAAGTATAACGGAGATATAAACGTTCCGTATAAGCCCGCGTGCGAACTTATGAAAAAACGTGTCGAATGCGCGCTCGCCGTTAAGGCGATCGAGGAATCGGACCGGCGGTGATACAGCGTAAAAAAGTTAAATAATTTTGCAATAAGCGTTTTAAATATTTGACTTGCGGCGCGCTATTCTATATAATAATAAGGTATCATATCGGTAGAATGGATAAACGTATTTTCACGATAACAAGATACCGCGGAGAAAATTTATGGACAAGAAAAATCCTTTAACGGATAACGGACAGGTCGATACGGCAAAAGAACGCAAATCGCCGACAGTCGCGCCTGTGCATAAAGCCGTTAAGAAAAAATCCACGATCACGAAATTGGTGCTTATCGGGATAGTTATGGTGATAGGCGCTATTTTCGCGTTTGTGCCTATGCGTTTCGGTCTTACCGTTTACGACCCGTTTTTGTCGAAAGAGTCGATAAGTCTCGGCTTGGATCTGCAGGGCGGTGTGTATGCTGTATATCAGGCGACCAACACCGACACAAGCAATCTCGACGCCAAAATGGACGGTACAAGGGCGTCGCTAGAAAGTTTGCTTGCGAGCAAGGGCTATACCGAAGCCACCGTTGTAAGAGAAGGCACCGACCGTATTCGTGTCGAAGTTCCCGATGTGGACGATCCCAGAGGTATACTTAAAGTCATAGGCGAGCCTACTACGGTACGGTTCGTACTGGAAAGCACCAACGAAACCATAATCACGGGCGATAACGTTGTCAATGCCGAAGCCGGCTACGACAGCCGTAACGGTTATGTCGTAAGTTTGGAATTCGATGCGGAAGGGCGTCGTAAATTTGCGGAAGTCACCGCCAACAACAGCGGTCAATATATTTGTATTTATCTCGGAGATTCGACTTCATATATTCAAAGAGCACAAATAAACGAGGTTATTCCGGACGGACGTGCTATCATTTCCGGTAATTTTACTCAAGAATCGGCTACCGAACTCGCCGGTCAAATAATGAGCGGTACGTTTGACGTAGCGCTCGAACTCAAAGAATCACAGACGATATCGCCTACGCTCGGCGAAAACGCTATGAAGTACGGGCTTATAGCCGGTATAGTCGGTTTTGTTTTGGTAGTTGCGTTTTTGTGCGTGATCTACAGAATGTTCGGTGTGGCGGCGTCTGTCGCGTTGATACTTTACGTTATAATATATCTGTTTTTCCTCGCGGTTCTGCCGTGGGTGCAGCTAACGCTCCCCGGTATCGCCGGTATCCTTTTGAGTATAGGTATGGCGGTCGACGCGAATGTGATCATATTCGAACGTATAAAAGATGAATACCGCGGCGGCAAATCGATAATGGCAGCTTATCATGCCGGATTCAAAAAAGCGTTGTTTGCTATCTTGGACAGTAACGTTACCACCGTGATCGCTTGTGTATTGCTGATGCTACTCGGTACGGGATCGATCAGCGGATTTGCGCTCACACTTCTCGTCGGCGTATTGATCTCGCTGTTTTCCGCTCTCGTAATATCGCGTTTTATAGTAAAATATTTTATAAATCTCAATTCGTACAACGCCAAGCTTTATAATCTGAAACGCAGTAAATTGTACGAGAATCTTGCGGCAGGCGAAACGGATTCGGCTATATTGGCGGATATGGAACGCGAAGCGCGGGAAAAACAAGAAAAACAGCAGGAGAAGGACCGTGCCAAAGCAGAGCGCCGTTCGCAAAATAACAAAGGAGGCGAGACGGCATAATGAAGCTTAAAAATAAATTCGATGCATTATTCGATAAAGATTTCCATATCGTAGAAAAACGCAAGATCATCTTTGCGATACCGCTTGCTATAATTGTAGTAGCTGCGATAATGATGATAGTGTTTCGGTTCACTATGGGATCGGCATTCAATCTGGGTACCGATTTTACCGGCGGATATTCGGTAGACATAAAACTCGGAAATAAACTGAACGAAGAAAACCGTCAAACATATTACGGCAAGATCGAAGAGGTTTTTACTGCAGTCAAAGCGGAAAACGATAAGACTTACAAAGTCGAGATCTCCGGTGCGATGCAAAGTCAGGGATCGGGCGATACCGCCTCTATCCGTGTAAAATATTCACAGGTAAAGGGCGTGAGCGAAAGCGAAATGAGCCGTTATGTCAATCCTGCTATAATATCCGCATTGGAAGAGAAGGTCCTTAACAAAGTTCCTTCGATCGATGTAAAAGACAATGTTATAACTCTTACTTACGACGAAGTCATTAATGCAGACGGCGACAACAATCCTTTATCTGAACTGAAAACGGCGTTTTTGAATATCGTCGGTAAGCTTAATTCAGATATCGGCGCAAATATCACAGTAGACGAAAGTTCTATCGTATTAAACGAAGAGAACAAAAAACAAATATCTATAACAAGCTCCACGGCTGTTAACGACAGTAAAAAACTTCGTGCGGCGGTAGTCGCAGGGATGAATATGCCGGATATGTATTCGGGCAGCGTAACGGGCGGAGATATGGTCGGAGCTACCGTGTCTACCGAATTGTTGTTTAACGCCGTGCTTGCCGTGGCTTTGGCATTGATATTCATGTTGTGTTATATCGGCTTAAGATTCCAGCTTTCGAGCGGTCTTGCATGTATAATCGCATTATTCCACGATATAATTATAATGTTTGCGTTTATGGCGATCTGCCATATCGAACTTAACAGCACGTTTATCGCGGCGCTTATAACGATACTCGGTTATTCCATTAACAACTCGATAATCATATTCGACCGTGTTCGTGAAAATATGCGTTCCGTCTATGCGAAGAATATGACTCCCGAGATGTTGGCAAACAAGTCGATCAAGGAAACGTTGATGCGTTCGATCAATACGACTATAACCACGTTGATCATGATAGTTATGGTAGCGCTGATCGGTGTAAGCGACATCAAAATATTTGCATTCCCGATCATTATCGGTTTGCTTGCCGGTACGTTCTCGTCTATCTGTATTGCGCCGTCGTTCTGGGCGTTGTTCCAACGCGTAGGAAAAAGTAAAGCTAATTTCAATATCGATACAAAATCAAAAAAGAATAAAGCGGAAAAGAAAAAAGTAAAGCCGTCGGAACTCGGCGCATAAAATAATCGGTATAAATAAAAGCCTTCCGATAAGCGAAGGCTTTTGCCGTATAAAAATATCGAGAGACGTTTATTAATGAATTTGACTACGCAGCAGATCAACAATGTTTCACTCAACCGGGACGAAGTGGAACAGATTAGCGGTAAACTCGGGCTGAATAAAAAGCTTGTTGAGTTGCTTATGTTGCGCGGTTATGACAATATTGATTCGATAAACGTGTTTTTGCATCCGGATAAATCTAATTTTTATCCGCCGGAAACAATGCTCGGTATGCCGGAATGCTGCGAACGGTTGCGTCAGGCTACCGAAAACGGCGAGCGTGTAGTGGTATACGGCGATTACGATGCGGACGGTATTTGCGCCGCGTCTATTTTGGCATTGTATCTGTCTGCAAAAGGGGCGGAAGTTTATACACATATTCCGGACAGATTGAGCGACGGTTACGGACTTAACGTGGAAAGCGTGGAACGTATAATAGAAAACACGATGCCCGATCTTATTTTGACATGCGATTGCGGTATTTCCGCGGTAGACGAAGTCGAGTTGGCAAAAGAACTCGGAGTGGATATAATAATAACAGATCATCACGAAGTTGGCGAAACGGTGCCGGACTGTATCGTTGTCAATCCCCATCAGGCGGAATGCCGTTATCCGTTTAAAGATCTGTGCGGCGCAGGAGTAGCGCTTAAGATAGTACAAGCGCTCGGCGGCTTAACGGCTTCTGACGAGTTTTACGATCTTGCCGCGATAGCCACGATTGCCGACCTCGTAAGTATGACCGATGAAAACCGTTTGATCGTTCAATTCGGGTTGCGCAGTATGGCGCATAGCAAAAATTTCGGGGTTGCGGCGCTGATAGATTCGTTGAATTTAACGTCTGTCACGTCATCGGATGTAGCGTTCCGCATAGCGCCCAGGATAAATGCAGCAGGTAGGATGGGCAGCGCTTACCGCGCTTTCGAGCTGTTTACATCGGACGATCCGGAAGTGGTATCCGACAGGCTCAAACAAATAATAGATGCCAATACGGAGCGTAAAACTCTGTGCGACGATTTGTACGACCAGGCGTTGGATATGCTGCGTACGGAAGACTTAACGGAAAAACGCGCGATCATAATATCTACCGATAGGTGGGAAAAAGGGATCACCGGTATTTTGGCGGCAAGACTTGTCGGCGATTTTAAACGTCCCGTTTTTATTCTCGTCAAAAATAACGGCGAATATAAAGGGACTTGCCGCAGTGTGGAGGGTATAAATATTTACGAGCTGTTGAGTCGGCAGTCCGATATTTTAAAGGAGTTCGGCGGTCACAATCAGGCAGCCGGTTTTACGATCCTGCCGCAATTCGTAGATATGTTTAAAACGCGGATATACGACGCGTTGAACGACGTCGATATAAATACGTTTATACCGTCGTTGCAATATGATATGGAACTTGCCGAAAGCGAAGTCACGGCGGATTTCGCATCGGCGCTCGAAATGCTCGAGCCAACCGGAAATAACGGCAATCCCAAACCGCTGTTCATGACGAAGACTTCGGCAATTACAGCCACGCCGCTTAAAAACAATTATAATCATACGCTTTTGCGATCGGAAGGCGGACTGCAATTTTTTGCTTATAATTCGTATAAACTCAACACTTATTATAACGGCAGAGCAGAACGCGAATTGATATATGAATTGGCAGACAGTGATTATTCCCCCCGGCTGTATTTGCGCGGCTGTGCCATAAACAGGCTTGCGGTCAGCGATCCGCTTGCGAAGGCCGGATATTTGCGAATGCTCAATTATCCGGCTGCCGAAAACGTTAAGTTTGGTACTTACGAAAAATCGGATCTTAATAAACTTATAGATAACAAGTTCGGAATACTCGTAATAGCAGGTAGTAAAGAGTCTTACGAATCGTGCGCCGCACTGGAAAACGAAAATATAATCATGCACGAAATATTTTCGGAAACGGCGGCAAATATTTACACAAGACTTATGGTTTCGCCGGAATTGAGCAAGTCTTTTATGCTGGAAAATTACAAACGTGTTATTTTTATCGATTCACCGCCTTCGGATAATGTTATAGGTTATGTAAACAGCAGGACCGATGCGGAGATATTCGTTCCGTCGTCCGATAACAGAAGCGAGCTGTTTGACTGTGTAAAATCGGACAGGAGCATTTTCGGTGAATATTACAACGCGATCAAAGCGAATACGAAAATAAAGGCGCCAAATGTTTACGCTTATTTTAAGGCTTTGTATGCGAGGCAGAAGAATTTAGAGCTTCCCCAGTTTATTGCCTGTTTGTCGGTATTTACGCAATTGAAATTGCTCGCATTCAAACCGAATGATGGCGTAACTGTCTACGGCGGCAATACCGCTTTGGATAATTCGCCGATCTTCAATATCATAGCGGGGTGGCAGCGATGAAGGGCGATACGACTACTCCGCAGGCAATAGATATTATCAACAGAGAAAGCGCGCATTTGAGATCGCGTTACGAATTGATGTATAACGACAAGCAGATCGAAATGCTTGACAATACGCTTACTTATGCCGTAAAAATGCACGAGGGGCAATGCAGAGCCTCGGGCGAACCGTATATAACCCATCCGATTTCTGTAGCCGGATTATTGCTTGATATCGGCATGGACAGTGCAACCATCGCGGCGGCGCTTTTGCATGACTGTATAGAGGATACGCCGGCTACGCCGGACGAAATAACCGCGCTTTTCGGATCGGAAGTGTGTACGCTTGTTACTGCGGTCACGAAACTGGAAAAAATAATTTTCAAATCAAAAGAAGAAGAACAGGCGGAAAATTTCAGGCGTATGTTTTTTGCAATGGCAAAAGACATACGCGTCATTCTTATAAAACTTGCCGACAGACTTCACAACATGCGTACCATAAGCGCATTGTCGCATGAAAGGCAGATCGCGATAGCAACCGAAACACTCGACATTTACGCGCCGTTGGCATCGAGACTCGGTCTTTCGTTTTATAAATGCGAACTCGACGATCTTTGTCTTAAAACACTTCATCCGGAAGCGTACGACGAGCTTGTTAAAGCCGTATCTTTAAAGCGCGCCGAAAGACAGGATCTTGTAGTGCACATTTGCGAGACGCTCCGTAAAACTCTTTCGGAACTTAATATAAACGGGCAGGTAAGCGGCAGACCCAAACATTTTTACAGTATATACAAAAAAATGGTTGGTCAGAATAAAACGTTCGATCAGATTTACGATCTTACCGCTGTGCGCGTGATAGTGGAAAGCGTACGCGATTGCTATGAGGTTTTGGGAGTTATCCATACGATGTGGAAACCTATCCCGGGCAGATTCAAGGATTACATTGCCGTACCCAAGCCGAATAATTATCAGTCGTTGCACACGACCGTTATGACGAATCTGGGCGCACCGTTCGAGATACAGATCCGAACATACGAAATGCACAAGATCGCGGAATACGGTATAGCTGCGCACTGGAAATACAAAGAGAACCGTGCGGCGGATTCGGATCTCGACGAAAAGCTCGAATGGTTGCGTGGCGTTATGGAAACGGAAAAAGCGCAAACCGCCGATCCCGAAGAGTTTTACGAATCCTTAAAGTTGGATCTGTACAGCGGTCAGGTGTTTGTGTTCACGCCGCGCGGTGACGTCATTGCTTTGCCGGAAGGCTCCACTCCTATAGATTTTGCGTATACCGTTCACTCGGAAGTGGGCAATAAATGCGTCGGTGCGAAAGTAAACAATAAAATCGTTCCGCTGGAAACTAAACTGCAGACGGGTGATTACGTAGATATCATAACCTCGCCGAACTCAAAAGGTCCCAGTCGGGATTGGTTGCGGTTTATAAAAACATCGGCGGCAAAAAGTAAAATCCGCGCGTTCTTCAAACATGCGATGAAGGACGAAAATATAAAACGCGGAAAAGAGATTTTGGAACGTGAATCCAAAAACCGCGGTTATGCGTTAAACGATCTTCTTGTGCCGAAATGGCTGGACGTTATAATGTTGCGGTATTCGTTTTCGTCGCTTAACGATCTTTACGCATCGGTAGGTTACGGTGCGTATACGCCCAATCAAATACTGCTTAAGCTTATAGATTTTTACAGGCGTGAGCATCCCGTAGAAAAAGAAAAGGTCTATGCGCCGACCGCCGCGAAAAACGACGGTCACGGGATAGTCGTCAACGGACACGGCGATATGTTGGTGCGCATGGCAAAGTGCTGTTCGCCTGTTCCCGGCGACGGGATAGTAGGGTACATTTCACGCGGACGAGGCGTAACTATCCACCGCAGTAACTGTCCGAATATCAAAAATGCCGAGTCGTTCCGATTGATCGAGGCGCATTGGAGCGGAAATAAATTTGCGCCGTTTACGGCATCGCTCACTGTCGAATGCAAGGATACCGGCGGCGTTTTGGCTCGTATAACCAAAACGGTTTCGGACATGAAACTGTCTATAGAATCCATGACGGCGAGAGTGGTCGACAAAGAGCATAAAGGTGTTATATCTTTGAGCGTGCGGATCACTTCTCCCGAACAGCTCGATATGATAACGGCACGTATACAATCGGTACGCAATGTAGATAAAGTTTACCGTACTATGAACTAGGTTTTTGTTTTTAATGCAAATTTACACGCTCGGATCGGGACCGTATTCCGCAAATACATATATTATTATCGAAAACGGCAATGCCGTTGTTATCGATCCGTCCGACGGCGCGGATAGTATCTCCGATTTTGTCTGCGGAAAGAACGCCGAGATAAAACATATTTTGATCACTCACGGACATTTCGACCATGTCGGTGCGGTGTATGAGTTAAGCCGAACGGGGGCTTTGACGGCTATGTCGGAGACAGACCGAAAACTTATTGTCTTCGGTTCCGGCAACGGAGTGTTCGATGTGCGGAGTAACGCTTTCGACGTGTCCGACCGTGTCTGTGACGGCGATGTGCTTGAACTGATAGGTCATGAGTTTAAAGTTATTGCTACGCCGGGACATACTCCGGGCAGTGTATGTTACATTCTCGACGACGAATATATTTTTACGGGCGATACTTTATTCCGACTGAGTATAGGACGCACCGATTTCGAGTACGGAAACAGCGCGGACCTAATGCTATCATTAAAAAAGCTGTTATCTCTTCCGCATGATTATAAGATCCTGCCCGGTCACGGTCAGCCAACGACACTATACTTCGAACGCAGGAACAATCCGTATGTACATTAACGATATACGGTCGAATACGGAACTGTCGGATGTCGCCAGGATGTTTTACGGCGACTGTTTTCCGCAAATATCGATAGCCGTTTCAGACGCGGATTTTACTGTAAATATCGACGGAACGGAGTTTAGGCAGGTTTACGATGACCGCATTTATACGATCATACCGCAAGATCACAAGCTCGGCAGATTGTCTAAAATAGCGTTGTACGACGCGCTAATGCGTTATACGGGAAAAAGTATGCCGTGGGGCGCTTTGACCGGTGTGCGCCCGTCCAAGCTGTTTTACGAGTGCATTAGGAACGGACATACCGCATTTGAAGCCGTCGATATCATGCAAAGCGTTTACCGCGTCAGCCCCAAACGCGCCGAGGTTCTGAATAAAATATTCGAGGCGCAAAAAGGCAAAGTATATTTTTCGCCGGAATATGTAAATCTTTATGTGCACGTGCCTTATTGTACTACGCGCTGTACGTATTGTTCATTTGTATCGGCGCTTATATCCAAGAATACGGAACAGGCGCGGACTTATGTTAAACTGCTGTGTGATGAGATAGAACGGTCGACGGAGTTTCTTAAATCCAATGGCAAAAAGATATTGTCGGTCTATATAGGAGGCGGTACTCCTACAGCGCTCGAACCGGATCTGCTTAACGATATACTCGAATCGATAGGAAAGTTCGAGGGTGAATATACATGCGAAGCGGGTAGGCCAGACACCGTTACTGCCGAAAAGTGCGATATAATGAAGCGGAACGGAGTAACGCGAGTATGTGTAAATCCGCAGACATTGTCGTCGTCCACTTTGGAAAAGATCGGTAGAAATCATACCGTGCAAGAATTTTTCGAAGCTTACGAGACAGTTAAAAGCTACGGATTCGATATAAACTGCGATCTGATCGCAGGGCTCACCGACGAAACTCTGCAGGATTTTAAATACGGACTCGACGGTATACTCGAACTGGCGCCGTATAACTTTACCGTCCATTCTCTGTCGAAAAAAAACGGGAGTTCTATCAGATACGATACCGACGAAAACAGCGGTACTTCCGCAATGCTCGATTATGTTCTAGATCGTAATACCGGTTACGCGCCATATTATCTGTACAGACAAAAACGCCAATCGGGAAATCTGGAAAATATCGGATTTTCCGTTCCGGGTAAAGAATGCGTCAATAATATAACGACGATGGAAGAAACCGTCGGTGTAATGGCGTGCGGTGCCGGCGCTATTTCCAAAGCGATAATCGGCGGCAATATAACACGTTTTGCCAATATGCGTGATATCAATTTGTATATCTCGGAATTCGATAACAAGCTGAAAGCGAAATTAAACAGTTTTACCGCTACGGAATAAGCATAGCCGAAATACTGTACAAATTTTGTAAAATAGTGTATAATTACGCCGATGAATAAAAAATATTGCATTCAAACATACGGATGTCAGATGAACGTCCACGAATCGGAAAAAATAGCCGGAATATTGCAGTCACGCGGTTATACCGAGTGCTGCGAGGCGGAATACGCGGATATGATCGTATTGAATACCTGTTGCGTTAGGGAGACCGCCGAAACCAAGATTTACGGACATTTGGGACGGATAAAAAGCAAAAAGAAACGTGACGCGATACTTGCGGTATGCGGTTGCATGACGCAACAGCCGGGAGCGGCGGAAAAGTTGGCAAAGCGCTGTCCGTTTGTCGATATAATCATAGGCACGTTCAATTTATCGCTGTTGGGTGATTATGTTGACGAATTTATTCATACCGGAGTAAAAGTCATAGATGTTCGAAGATCCGAAAACGATGTAAATACAGACGGAACTGTACGGAATATTGCCAGGTCGTCGGGAATAAACGCATGGGTAAATATCATGTACGGTTGCGATAATTTTTGTACGTATTGTATCGTTCCGTACGTGCGCGGCAGGGAACGCTGCCGTTCGGTAGACGATATAACGACTGACGTCGACAGTCTTTTAAAAAGCGGATATAAACAGATCACACTGTTGGGACAGAACGTTAATTCATATAAGTACAAAGACGTAAATTTCGTCGGTTTGCTGAAAAAATTGGAAACGGATAAAAAATACAGACTGAAATTCATGACGTCACACCCCAAAGACGTTTCTCCCGAGCTTGCCGAGGTAATGGCGGACTCCAAGGTCTTGAGTAAGTATATTCATTTGCCGGTACAGTCTGGCAGCGACAGGATACTACAAGCTATGAACAGGAATTATACTCGAAACGAGTACTTTGGAAAAATCGATTCTTTCCGCAGAGTTATGCCCGATATCGGTTTAAGCTCGGACGTCATGGTCGGTTTTCCGACGGAGACCGAAGACGATTTTCGACAGACTCTCGATCTTATCGAGCGTGTAAAGTACAATAATCTTTTTATGTTTATTTATTCGCGCCGCAGCGGAACTCCTGCCGATAAAATGCCGCAGTTGGAATATTCGGTCAAACAGCGTCGTATCGACACGCTTATCAAAAATCAGTTCGAAATTTCCAAAGAGATTTCGAAAAATACGGTAGGTCGTGTTTGCGAAGTGCTTGTATCGGATAAAAAGGACGGGAAATGTTACGGCAAAACGGAAAGCGATGCGGCGGTCACTTTTACATCCGATTCCATCGGAGTCGGCGATTTTGCGAATATAAAAATTACTTCGGCTAAAAATGCCAATCTTTCGGGCGAGGTGGTATAAATGGGTTTGTCTCCTATGATGGTCCAGTATAAAAAGATCAAGAGCGAATATCCCGAAACGATCTTGATGTTCCGTTTGGGCGATTTTTACGAGATGTTTTTCGAAGACGCGGTCACGGCGTCTCGGGAATTGGATCTTACGCTTACGGGCAGATCGTGCGGAATGAAAGAACGCGCGCCCATGTGCGGAGTTCCGTATCACGCAGTGCAGACTTACATAGCAAAACTGCTTAAAAAAGGATATAAAGTAGCGATATGCGAGCAGATGCAGGACCCCAACGAGGTCAAAGGCATTGTTGATCGCAATGTGACACGTATCATCACAGGCGGTACGATCACGGACACGGAAACGCTCAACGACGATAAAAACAATTATCTTATGGCGTTGTGTTTGGACGATACCGGCGTCGGTGCGGTATGGACGGATATAACGACCGCGGAAACGTACAATCATTTTATTCCGAGCCCGGTAAAAGTCAAATTAAACGATCTGCTGCTGCGTATCAAGCCGGCGGAAATAATAGTAAATTCCAAAATGCTGCAGGAAAGTACGGAGCTGTCTGCCGTCAAATACGGGTCTGTTTGCACTATGTCTCAATACGATGACGCGTGTTTCGATTTTGAAACAGCCAAACGTGCGTTGACGGGGATCCTCGACGAACGCGAACTCAAAAATTTGTGCAAAACTCCGGCATGTGTATGTGCTGAGGGAGCATTGGTCGCGTATATACGTCATAACCAGTTCCGCAACGATGTCAATATAGGTAAATCGGAAAATTACGAATCCGATCTGTTTATGGATATCGATGCAAATACCGCCAAAACGCTGGAACTTGTAGAATCGCAAAGCCGTAAGCGCGGCACGGCGCTACGCGACATTTTGAACAAAACTTGTACATCTATGGGCGATCGGCAACTGCAAAAATGGATCTTGCGTCCGCTGTGCGTCAAATCGGAGATCGACCGAAGGTTGGATGCAGTGGAAACGCTGTTCGGGAACACGATCCTCCGCGATCGTTTGAGAAATTTACTGTCGGGAATAAAGGATATAGTAAGAATATCCGCAAATTTGGCTTTAAGCGATATCAAGCAAAAGGATATACTGGCGTTAAATTTGTCTCTCCACACGTTACCTGCTATAAAAGAATTACTGTCGGGTATCGATTCTGTGTTGCTGTCTAATATAGACAGCCGTATAGATACACTGTCGGATATGACCGATCTGATGGACCGGGCGATAGCCGTTCCGGAAAACGGAGCGGAAACAAAAGATGCAGATATGTATGTTATAAAGCCGGGTTACGATGCGGATCTTGACGAGTACCGCAGTTTTGTCAAAAACTCCAGATCGTCCATAGCCAAAATGGAGGCGGATGAAAAGGAAAAGACGAAGATAAAAAATCTTAAAATTTCGTATAACCGTCTTTTCGGATATTTTATAGAAGTACCCAGACAATTCGATTCGCAGGTGCCGGACTATTATCAGCGTAAACAGACCGTCGCAAATGCCGAACGTTATTCCACGGATGCGCTTAAGGAATTGGAGTTTAAAACGCTCAATGCTTCCGATCTCGCCGAAAAACGGGAAAAAGAACTGTACTCTTCGGTGCTTGCGGAGTTGCGCGGTAAATGTAACGAAATAAATACGGTCGGGAAGGCTATAGCCGATCTCGACTGTTTAGTATCGCTCGCCACTGTCGCAAAACTAAACGGATATTGTAAACCGATTATTACTGACAACGGCGAAATTACCGTTACGGAAGGACGTCATCCCGTGGCGGAGATGTTGCCGTCGGATGAATTTTTTGTTCCGAACGGCACAGCTATGAACAGCGGTGATTCCAAAATCATGCTCATAACCGGTCCGAACATGGCAGGTAAAAGTCTTTATATGCGTCAGGTCGCGCTTATAACGGTAATGGCGCATATGGGGTCGTTCGTTCCTGCAAAATCGGCTGTTATAGGGATAGTGGATAAGGTTTTTACTCGAGTAGGCGCAAGCGACGATATTTCCACGGGCAGAAGCACTTTTATGGTGGAAATGAGCGAAGTATCGGTTATCCTCGGTAACGCAACGGATAAAAGCCTTGTTTTGCTCGATGAGATAGGTCGCGGAACGTCCACTTACGACGGTTTGAGTATAGCTTGGGCCGTTATCGAGTATATGGCGCAAAATCTGTCGGCAAAAGTACTGTTTTCCACGCATTTTCACGAACTTACCGAACTCGAGGGCGCGATTTCGGGTTTGAAAAATTATAAATTTACAGCCAAAGAAAGCGACGGCGGCATACGGTTTATACGAAAGATCATGCGAGGCAGCGCCAATAAAAGTTTCGGTATCGAAGTGTCGGCGTTGGCGGGATTGCCGCAGTCCGTATTGGAAAGAGCAAAGCAGCTTTTAGCACAGCTGGTAAATGCTGATATAGCGCATAAAGCAAACGATACGCGTCAGCTTTCTCTTTTCGACAACGTTTCGAAATACGACGAGATAATCCGCATACTCAAAGACATCGACGTCAATAATATAACGCCCCGTGCCGCGCTCGACATATTATGCGATCTAAAGGAAAAGACAGATAAATGAAAATAAACAAACTGCCGAGCGAGATATTCAATCGGATAGCCGCCGGCGAAGTGGTGGAAAGTCCGGCTTCCATAGTTAAAGAACTTGCGGAAAATGCGATAGACGCCGGGGCGACCGAAATATCCGTTTCCGTACGCGGAGGCGGCATAGACAAAATTAGCATAACTGATAACGGCAGCGGTATCGAGTTCGAAGATATGCCGACGGCGTTTATGCCTCACGCGACGAGTAAGATAAAAGATATCGACGACCTCGATACTATTTCCACACTGGGATTTCGCGGCGAAGCTTTGCCCAGCATCGCGGCGGTTGCCGATGTTACAATGGTATCGCGTACAAGGGAATGCGATATCGGCGGTAAGATCGTTTACGAAAACGGCAGGCTCAAGGCTCACGACGAGTGCGGAGCCGGCTACGGAACTACTGTAACGGTGGAAAATCTTTTTAAAAACATTCCGGCGCGTAAAAAGTTTTTAAACAAGCCGTCACGCGAAGAAACCAAGATATTTACGCTTATCGAACATCTTGTATTGGCAAATCCGGATATAGTTTTTAAATACGACAGCGAAACAAAGCACTTTGCTTCGCCGGGCGAAGGGCTTGAAAGTGCTGTGTTTTCGGTTTACGGAAATAATGTATTGACTAATACCGCAAAGGCGGAGCTTGACGAGCCGCCTATAAAAGTTTCCGGTTTTACATGTCTGCCGACGTTTACAAAACCGTCTAAGAACTATCAAAACATTATAATAAACGGAAGATACGTCGAAAGTGCGGATATACAGTACGCGGTTTATTCGGTGTATGCGCCGTATTTGATGAAGCGCCAATATCCTTTGTTTGTACTGCATATAACGATGCCTTTCGATATGGTGGATGTAAATGTGCATCCCGGTAAGATGCAGGTCAAATTTGCCGATACGGTAAAAATAAAATCGGTAGTTGCACGCGCCGTCAAGAATGCGATAACACCGGTATTGACAGACGCCAAAAAGCTGAACGATGTGGATTTCAAAATCGAAGAACGGCAGGATTTCGGCAGATCGCACAATATAATGCAATCGTTTTTGAGTACAGTGTCCGATCCGATATTCGAAAAGAGATCGTCCGAAATTCCGACATATACGGATAATATACCGGATTTTATCGGCCGAAACGAAAACAGTGATGTTGGGGCAACTGTCGCCACAGTGTTACGGGATAACAAATATTCGGATATATTTACTTCTGTCGCTGACTTTTCCGATACTGCCGCGTTTGTGCCTATAGAATGCGAATATGTCGGCAAACTGTTCAACACGTATTTGGTATTGGAACAGGGCGATAAATGCTACTTTATCGATCAACATGCCGCACATGAAAAGATCCTTTACGATAAACTGCTGCGGGATTACGAAAAAAAGAGACTGCAAACGCAGCCGCTTATGATACCGTTCGTATTCGACGTGTCGGCAGCCGATGCTGAGTCTATAATCGAAAATATCGAATTGTTCGAAGATTGCGGATTCGGGATATCGCCGTTCGGCGAATATACATTTACGCTGTCATATCTGCCTTACGAGTGCGCCGGAATCGATATGCAGGCGTTTGTAGCAGACCTTCTGCTACTGATCAATTCTCGTGAAAAAAGCCCGATGGTGCTTAAAGAGCGCCTTATGCAAGCCGCGTGTAAAGCGGCGGTCAAGGGTGAGATCGACGATCTTGATAAATCGGAGATCGATGCGTTGCTGTCGGAAATGACGGCGCAGAATATCACGCTGTTTTGTCCGCACGGCAGACCGATAGCGGTATGTTTTTCGAAAAAGGAGATCGAAAAGTGGTTCAAACGCATCGTATAAAAACGATAGCGGTCGCAGGCTGTACGGCGGTAGGAAAATCCGAGATCGCACTCAAGCTGGCGAGGGATTTCAACGGCGAACTTATCGGCGCCGATTCTATGCAGATTTACCGCGGTTTCGATATAGGCACCGGAAAGCTGACACCGGCGGAGTGCGGCGGTATCGTTCATAAATTGATAGACGTTGCCGACGGCGACGAAGATTTTTCGGCAGGAAGATATGTAGAGCTTGCAAAAAAAGCGATATCGGATACGGCGAAAAACAATAAACTGCCTATAGTGGTCGGCGGTACCGGTCTGTATATCAAATCGCTGTTTTCCGGTTGTAACTTTGCCGATGTTTCCAAAGACGGCGAATTGAGAAAAATATTAAAGTCAGCATTGCATTTTTTCGGCGCACAAACTATGCATGTTCTGTTATCGTATGCCGACATGGAATCGTCTCGGAAGATCGAGGTGAACGACTGTAAACGTGTTATAAGAGCTCTGGAAATTTATATGCTTCGCGGCATGCCCAAATCGGATGCGGTCAAAATAGAAAAACCGTTTGACGATTTGACGATCGTTCTTACTCTGCCGCGCGAAATGCTGTACGATAATATAAACAGAAGAGTCAAAAAAATGTTTGACGACGGATTGATCGAAGAATCCAAAAGCCTGTTGAAATATAAAAACTGTGGCTCGATGCAGGCATTGGGATATAAGCAGATCGCTGCGGATCCCGATGCGCCGCGCGAAATACTGGAACAGATCACGGCACAAAAAACACGGAATTACGCCAAACGTCAAATAACGTTTTTTAAAAATGCCGATCTTAACAAAATATTTATCGACGCACGTGATTACGATACTGTAAAACGAACGGTATCGGATTTTTTGGAGAACGGGAATTATGCATAAATCTGTAAAACACGCGCTTAAGTCTTTGACTCGGCGCTTCGAGCAAGTAGATGAAACGGCTTTGTTCAATCAACGTAAAGTTCTGAATGCCTTTATAAAAAATCGCGTTGCGCTCAGGCATTTTGCGCCGACTTCCGGTTACGGTTACGACGATGTCGGAAGGGATACGCTTTGCCGGTTGTTTGCCGATATTTTCGAGACAGAAGACGCTGTAGTTTCTCCGTTGATAACTTCGGGAACTCATGCGTTGACGGTTGCGCTTTTCGGTATGTTGCGTCCCGGACAGACTCTGTTATGCGCAACGGGAAAACCGTACGATACGCTTAACGATGTCATATTCGGCGATGGAATGGGATCGTTAAAAGATTTCGGTATAAAGTGCGTGATCGTTCCGCTTGATAACGGAAAGCCGGATTTAAATGCGATCGGCGCCGCAGTCGAAAAATTCGATCCGTCGGTGATGTTGATACAAAGATCGCGCGGTTACGATACTCGTCCCGCGCTGTCCGTCGATCAGATAGACGGTATATCCGCTCTTGTCTGCAGAAAAACATGCCGTATAATGGTAGACAATTGTTACGGCGAATTTACCGAAACGTCGGAACCGAGTACAGCTGATGCGATAGTCGGATCTCTTATAAAAAATCCGGGAGGAGGCATGGCTCCGACAGGCGGATACATTTGCGGAAAAGCCGATGCTTTAGCCATGATAGAGTCGCGTCTGACGGCGCCGTCTATAGGCAGAGAAGTAGGATCTTACGCAGGCGATTACCGTCCGTTTTATCAGGGCTTGTTCACGGCGCCGCATGTGACCGCACAAAGCGTTAAAACGGCGTTGTTGTTCTCAAAGCTTTTTTCCGATCTCGGTTACGAAACAATGCCCGATCCAAACATGCAGGTCGACGATATAATATGTTCGATAAATTTCGGCGATGCAAAAAAACTTACGTATTTTTGTAAAACCATACAAAGCGTTTCGCCTGTAGACAGCTTTGCGGCTCCCGAGCCATGGGATATGCCGGGATATAACGACAAAGTTATAATGGCGGCAGGTGCTTTTGTTCAGGGCGCTTCGATAGAATTGTCATGCGATGCGCCAATTCGTCCGCCTTATACGGCATTTTTGCAGGGCGGACTCACATTCGAGCACGGGATACTCGCCGCAGAAAAATGCCTGGAAGTTTTGGGCGTAGAAGAATAAACGAAACAGATCAAATTGCTTGATTTTTGAGTATTAGTGTGATATGATTTATAAGGTAAATCCAAATACTTATTTAAGGAGATATTATGTCTGAAATGAAGATCAAGAAAGTTGTCGGCAGAGAAATAATAGATTCCCGCGGCAACCCTACGGTAGAAGCCGAAGTCGAGTTGGAAAACGGCGTCATAGGCAGAGGCACGTCGCCTTCGGGTGCGTCGACGGGCGAATTCGAGGCTATCGAACTTCGTGACGGCGACAAGGCGCGTTTCGGCGGCAAAGGCGTTTCAAAAGCCGTTACCAATGTTAATACCGTTATTAACGAAGCGCTCAAAGGCGTAAATGCTTTCGACACATATAAAGTCGACAAATTAATGTTGGATGCTGACGGCACCGACAACAAGTCGAAACTCGGCGCTAACGCAATTCTCGCAGTTTCCATCGCTGCGGCAAAAGCGGCGGCACAAGCGCTCGATATTCCGTTGTACCGTTTTATCGGCGGCAGCGCGGCTACTAGGTTGCCCGTTCCTATGATGAATATTCTCAACGGCGGCGCTCATGCGACCAATACCGTTGACGTTCAGGAATTTATGATAATGCCTGTAGGCGCAAAAACGTTTGCCGAAGGTCTGCGTTGGTGCACGGAAGTGTTCCATACATTGCAATCGCTTTTAAAGAGTAAAAACCTTGCCACTTCCGTAGGCGACGAAGGTGGTTTTGCTCCCAATCTTGCCAGCGACGAAGAAGCCATAAAGAACATACTCGAAGCGGTTAAAAAGGCAGGATTTAAAGAAGGCAGCGATTTTGTTTTGGCTATGGACGCAGCAGCAAGCGAATGGAAAGGCGCTAAAAAAGGCGAATACCGTATGCCCAAAGCTAACGTCACGCTTACCACAGATAAGCTTATCGAACATTGGAAAGAGCTAACGGAAAAATATCCCATTTATTCGTTGGAAGACGGTTTGGACGAAGAAGATTGGGAGGGTTGGCAAAAGCTTACCGCGACGCTCGGCAACCGTGTACAGCTCGTCGGCGACGATCTGTTTGTAACTAATGTCAAACGTCTGCAAAAAGGTATCGATCTTAACTGCGGAAACTCCA
The DNA here is from genome assembly GCA_910585055.1 of uncultured Christensenella sp. GTDB lineage: Bacteria > Bacillota > Clostridia > Christensenellales > Pumilibacteraceae > Anaerocaecibacter. Next base: position 21,982 of record CAJUBY010000008.1, read on the forward strand.
TATTGATCAAACTCAATCAGATCGGTTCTGTTTCGGAAACTATGGAAGCAATCAAACTTGCGCAAAGAAGCGGTTATACTTCGGTCGTATCGCACCGCAGCGGCGAAACGGAAGATACCACGATCGCCGATCTCGCAGTCGCAATGAATGCCGGACAAATCAAGACCGGCGCACCCAGCCGTTCGGAACGTGTCGCAAAATACAACCAACTTCTCCGTATAGAAGAAACGCTCGGCGTTGCTGCGGACTATCCAGGCATCAAGGCTTTTAATGTTAAACGTTGATCTGGACAAAACTTAATAATTTGTCAAAACCGGTATTGAATTCGATACCGGTTTTTAAATTAAATTTACGTTATATTATTGCATAACGTATCGAAATGTTGTATAATTAAAGAGCGGAAAAGGAGCGTAAATTATGAATGACTGTGTTTTTTGTAAAATAATAGACGGCGATATTCCGTCCGAAAAACTGTATGAAGACGAGTTGATGATAATTATTAAAGACATCGCACCCAAAGCCGAAAAACACTATTTGGCTATACCCAAAAAGCATTATAAGCTGTTTTCCGAAATGACCGAACAGGATGCCGCCGATTTGGGTAAATGTATTCGTAAAATCGGAGATCTGGCGGATTCTCTCGGTCTTGAAAACGGGTTTCGGTTTATAATCAATCAAGGCGACGACGCCGAACAGACAGTATTCCACTTGCATATGCATTTGATCGGCGGACAAAAACTTACTACGCGAAACTATCTTAAAGATCATTGACGGAGGTCGTGTAGTAAAATGAAAAACGGTTCTGTTCTGTCAAACTCTTCGCTTTCGAAACGTTTTGCCGAATACAGTAACGGATGCACGGAAAAGTATATGGATCTTTTTGCCGAAACTGTTAATGCTTTCGAGCGCGAAACGTCTGTATTATTGACCGTAAACGCAGATCGGTCATCTAAACTCAACGTTAAGCGTAACGAACCGTTAAGATTATACATAATAAAATTGTTGCTGTTCATCGGGGTTACGCCCGACGGTAATACTTTGGCGGTATTGGCCAGATTGATCGAAGTGCTTTCGATGTTTCCCGATACGGAATTGGACACGGTTATTTGCGATTTTGCTCGATCGCATTATTCATCGGTGAGAACGGTCGAAAGGATGATCGATAAAGGTTTCTGTATTTACGATCAACATCTTTACGAACGGATAACTCATTTGACCGGATCCGCTCCGATGACATCGAAAGATGTTTTGTGCGATTTGGCATTGTTTGTCAGGTTAAAATATATTAACGAAGCCGATCATGAACGATATATCGAACAATAAATATCTGGAATGGCGCAGGTGCTGTCTGCAGGATTATACATTACACGATTTTTTGGATCACGAGATCGCCGTAGAGCGGAGTGCGGATCTTAATAAGATTATGTTGTCTGTAAGAAATTTACTGTCGGCATTCGGGTTTGATATGCGTTTGCTAGGCTATAAGTATTTATCGGCCGCAGTCGTACGATATATTGTAAAAAGCAATTATTCGGACGATACGGTTTTGTCGGAACTTTCACGTGTTTACGGTTTGCCGATATCGTTTATTCGAGATAATATATCCGTGTGTATCGCGGAAAACGGTAGATTTTCGTCATTAGCTCAAAGCATATTGCAATCGAATATAGATACGAAATTCTCTTTGTATGATGCGATCGAAATTATCGGTGCTTTATATAAAGTATATTATAATTATCGTACGGATACGGAAGAATTCGACACGGATACCGATCCGGCAATAAACTACGATAGGATCGTATTAAATCATGGAAAATAACAATATAGATACAAATATTTTGATAGTAGACGACGATGAAAATATCTGTCAGTTGCTTGCGTTATATCTCGAACGCGCAGGTTTCGGTTCTGTCATATGCAACGACGGCGCAACAGCTATATCCAAGTTATCGGAAACCGGTTTCGATGCGATTATTCTCGACGTGATGATGCCTGAAATGGACGGTTTCGAGGTGTTGTCGGAAATGCGGAAATTTACAGATACTCCGGTAATAATGCTGTCCGCGCGCGGAGAATCGGGTGACAGGATAACCGGACTCGACTGCGGTGCGGACGACTATATTACAAAACCGTTCGAACCGCAGGAATTGATCGCAAGGGTAAAAGCCGTATTGCGGCGTACAAAACCGAAAGACGTTGCAAAGAGCGTAAAGTTATTCAATCTTACGGTAAATATCACGGATTTCACCGTAACGCTAAACAGTGAAAAACTGGATATGCCGCCTAAGGAAATCGAATTGTTATATATGCTCGCAAAAACTCCGATGCATGTATTTACGCGCGACGATCTGTTAAAATCCATATGGGGACAAGCATATTCCGGTGACTCTCGCACCGTAGACGTTCACATCAAACGGATACGCGAAAAACTTGGCGACAATCCGCATTGGCGTCTTACGACGGTATGGGGCGTAGGTTATAAAATCGAAATTTTTTAAGGCGGTATAAATTGCACGGAAGACGACTTTCCGTAAAAAGATTATTAAAATCTCATATATTCAGGATCACGATTGCCGCAATAGTTTTATTTTCGACGGTTTTTTTCCCGATGGTTTATTCTTACGGTTCGGCAGACGACGAGAGCAAGAAATTGATAATCGTTCTTATAGTGTTTGCTTGCGCGTTCGAATTGCTGGCTTTTATACTTTTATCGCATTATGCCGTATACGATAAAATCGGCGCGGCGTCCTATAATCTGATCAAAACGTCACGCAGCGGATCACTGTCAAAAATCAAAGCAAGATCCGTGGATAATACTGTGTCCGATGTATACGATGCCGTAAACGCCACTGCGGACGAATATGTACGGCTTGCTCAGGCGCGCAAAACTTTTGTGGCAAACGCATCGCACGAATTACGGTCTCCGCTGACATCGGTGCAGGGCTTTTTGCAGGCTGTGCTCGACGGCACGGTATCGGAAGAGGAAAGGGAAAAATATCTTAAGATCGCGCTTAGCGAAACCAAGCGATTAAATTCATTGATTTCGTCGATGCTCGATCTGTCTCGTTTGGATTCGGGCAAAAATCCGCTTGTTCCGACTAAATTCAATATCAACGAATTGATAAACGATCTTGCAGCAGGGTTCGAGCCCGCATTGATTAAAAAGACGTTACAAATAAACACCGAATTTTCACGCGAAACGTGTTATGTTTACGCCGATAAGGATAAAATCACGCAAGTCATAACTAATCTTATAGATAATGCTATCAAATATTCTCCGTCTTATTCTCGTATTATTTTGATGACAAGTATTCACGGGAACAAGGTTTATGTGACTGTCCGTGATTTCGGTTACGGCATAAGCAAAAAAGATCAAATGCTCATATGGGATACTTTCTTTATGTCGGACAGATCGCGTTCTCCGGTCAAAACCAAAGGATCGGGTTTGGGACTGTCTATAGTAAAGAAAATCATAGACGAACACAATGAGGTCATTTGGGTCGAAAGCAGTCGCGGCGCAGGCGCTACGTTTATATTTACGCTTACGCTTTTCGATCCCGTAAAACACAGAGTGGCGATCGGAAAAATTCTGCGGGAAACGGAACGTCCCGGCAATACGGAAAATCATTAACGGAGCTTTAAATGGACTTATATTACGAACAAAACGTTGTAAACAACAATATCGACGAACGATACAAAAAAACCAGAACGTTGAACATTGCCCGGACGATATGCGGCGTGATCGGGCTATTTATACTTGTATCAAGTGCAATGCTTATTGAATTGTTTTGGGTGTTCATTCTGATGGCTGTACCGTTTTTTGCCGCCGCCTTGATTTTGGGTCATATTAATAAACGCAATAATACGGAATACGATTATGTACTCGATGACGAACGGTTAAGGATTTCGGAAATCTATTTCAGGCAGCGCAGAAAATTAAAACATACCGTTACGCTCCGTTCTATAGAATCGGTGGGAGTGTTTGAGTCAGAAGGATATAAAAAAGCCGAACGTACGGCAGTTAAAAAAATATTGGCGCTTGTCAATTACGAAGACGAAAAGTCTGTAGTTTATATATTATTCAATACCGATAAAGGCAAAAAAATACTTTTCATAGAACCGGATCGCGGATTTATGATATCATTACGACGTGTGGTGTCGGCGATGACCGTATTCGATAAAAGCATTGCCGAGTTTGAAAAAACACTTGCAAAAAAAGAATCCGAATTGAATGCCGTGTCGGGCGGTCAAAGCGACGGAGCGGATACGGAGGACGGTAATGATCTATCTCGATAACGCGGCTACTACGCGGGTGTACGATACCGCAGCGGATGCGGCGAAAAGAGTAATGCTTGACGACTATTTTAACCCCAATGCCACATATAGCAGCGCAGTCAAAACCAATGACGATGTCGAACAGTGCCGTCGTGATATAGCAAAATCGATCGGCGCATTACCGGAAGAATTGATATTCACTTCTTGCGCGACGGAATCTAACAATGCCGTTTTCGACTGCTGTATAAAAAACAAAAAAGGTAATATCGTTACTACGTGCGGAGAACATTCATCCGTATATGAAAACGCAGTTCGTTTTAAGAGCCGCGGCATAGACGTTCGTTTCGCTCCGCTTAAAAAATCAGGTTCGGTCGACGAAAATTCGCTGTTGGAATTGATCGACGAAAATACTGCGCTTGTATCGGTCATACACGTAAATAACGAAACAGGCGTTGTCAATCCTATAGCGCGCATTGCAGAGCGTATCAGAAAAAAATCGCCGCGTGCGATCATTCACAGCGACGGCGTACAGGCTTTGCTTAAAACGGAAATATCGCTCGATGCTTTGGGCGTGGATCTTTACAGCGCAAGCGCGCATAAGATCGGCGCGCCTAAGGGTATCGGAATTTTATATGTCAAAAACGGTATCAATATTTCTCCGATATTGTACGGCGGCGGACAAGAACGCGGATTAAGATCCGGAACGCAAAATACACCGTATATTGCCGCATATGCTGCAGCGGTCGAGCGGTTCATAGCGACAGCCGACAGAAGCAAAATGACGGGCATACGACACGATCTAAGCGTTTATTTCGAAAGCCGCGGCTGTTTTACGGTCGGGACCGACGAAAACAGCGGCTATATTATATGCGTATGTATACCGGGTGTCAAAGCCGAGATCCTGCAAAATGCCGTTCACGATAAGGGCGTTATAATAGGTAAAGGTGCAGCTTGTTCCGGAACCAAACGCGGAAACCGTGTTTTAAGCGCGATGGGGCTTGACCCGTATCAAATAGAGTGCTGTATACGGCTTAGTTTTTTTACTGATACGGACAGCAAAGATGTTTTGAATGCGGCAAACATTATAATCGATACAGCACAGGCTATAAGGAGCAACAATGTCGGATAACGTAATATTGATTCGTTTCGGAGAACTTTATCTTAAGGGCAAAAATAAAGATTATTTCGAAAATACTTTAAAATCCAATATCAAAAATAAATTGAACGGAATTGATTGTACGATATTTTTCGGTCGCGGCAGATACATCGTTAAAGACTATGCGGAAACTGCGGAACGGGAAATAAAATATCGTTTAAAACAGATATTCGGCATATATTCCATTTCGGTTGCCAAACGCTGCGGTTACGATATAAACGATATCGCGGCATTGGCTGTAAAAATGGTCCCGGATACGGGAACGTTCAGAATAACCACACACAGATCGTATAAAAAATATCCGTTGAATTCTTTGCAAATGAATATGCGGTTGGGCGAACTTGTGCTTGATGCGAAAAATGGATTGGATGTAAACTTACATGCTCCGGACTACGAGCTTAACGTAGATATAAGAGAAAACGGAGAAGTATATTTGTACGACAGTACAGAAAAATGTG
>CAJUBY010000008.1:27880-62156 GCA_910585055.1 uncultured Christensenella sp.
CGTACGGAACGGGCGGAAACGGATTGTTACTGCTTTCCGGCGGTATAGACAGCCCCGTTGCGGGATATATGCTGGCAAAACGTGGTATGAGTATAACCGCGTTGCATTTTCATTCGTATCCGTATACATCCGAAGCAGCTAAACAAAAAGCCGTAGATCTTGCGGAATTGCTGAAAAATTATTGCCCGAATATTAAACTGATGTGCGTATCTTTGACCGAGATACAAGAGACGATTCACAAAACGTGTAAGCCGAATTATATGATAACGCTTGTCCGCAGATTTATGATGCGTATTGCCGAACGTGTTGCAGGTAAAAACGGTTGCGGCTGCATAATAAACGGAGAAAGTTTGGGGCAGGTAGCAAGTCAAACTCTCGAAAGTATTACAGTAACCAATGCGGTAGTAAATATGCCCGTATTCCGTCCGTTGATCGGAATGGATAAAGACGAAATAATAACTATAGCGCAAAAAATTGGCACATTCAATAAATCGATCGAACCTTTTGAAGATTGCTGTACCGTATTTCTTCCCGATTTTCCGCTTATAAAACCCACAGTCGAGAAAGTGGAAGAGCAGGAATCATATATAGTCGATTACAACGAACTGATAGAAAAGGCGATTTCGAAAATAGAATATATAGATTTACGGTAAATCGGAGTTGTCGGAACCTGTATCGTTTTCCCAAAGCCATTTATCGTAATAGTCTATGATATCTATATTCTTTCTTACCGGCAAGTTGCGTTTGGACAATAAAACTCGATGTCTGTAACGTTTGGGCAGCAGCGGATCGGCAAGATAAATTTCGTGTGTATCGTGCATTTCTTTACCGTCTATTTCAAAATATGCTACGGATTGAGGTATTTCGAATTCCGTATTCGAAGATAATACTCCGTTATCGTAAAGCCTTTTGATTATTTCGCAGCACGATGCGCCTGTAATATTATTGGGGATAGGTTTGTCGTCGGCGCCGAACCATACGGCAACGGTGTTACTAGGCGTGTACGCTATACAGTAACAATCGTAATTGCCGTTTTTGTCGCCGTTTGTCCCCGTTTTTGCGGCTATTATCCCCGAATATTTCAGTTTTTTTGCCGTTCCGCGTTCTACACACTGTTTAAGCATATCGGTAAGCAAATATGCCGTATCGTCGCCGACGGCGCGTGTTTGTACGTCATTTGTCTTTACCGTCAAGTGATTGTCTGTCACGAAAGACAAATAATCGACGGGCGAGTATATGCCGCCGTTAGCGAGAGTTCTGTATGCGTTTGCAAGCTTTATGAGCGTTACGCCTTTTTCCATTCCTCCGAGCGCAATAGGCAACGAATTATCGGTTTTTTCGAAATCGAGACCGAATGCTTCGGCTGTGTGTTTACTGTTGTCAATGCCGTTTTGCAGTAATAATTTTACTGCGGCAATGTTGGACGAATAGATCAAACAATCGGTCAGCGACTGATATCCGCGGTAGATATTGTTGTAATTCCTCGGGTCGTAATCGCCGAAAGTAGTCCGTTCGTCAATTAAAAATGACAGGGGAGTCATTCCGTTTTCCAAAGCGTACGCATAAGATAAAAACGGTTTTACGGCGGAAGCCGGAGATCTCTGCGGATCGATATATCCGGAAGAATTTGTTTCGTCACAAATTATACGACCTGTTGCATTATCCAAAATTAAAATCCTTGCGGTAAATTCATCGATATTTTTGATCGCTTCGCGCGCCGCATCGGATATCTTTGGGTCGTACGATGTTTTTATTGTGCAGTTTCTTATAAACAAAGCCTTTTCCGAACACTTTAACCGACGGCATGCGGCTTTTAAAACGCCCGAAATAAATTGACTTTGTTTGTTTTTATTAAATGTTATATTTTCCGCAATAGCGGTATTGTAATCGGACACGGTTATAAAACCCTGGTCGAGCATCTGTTTTAAAACAAGTTCTTTTCTTTTGGTCAAGTTATCCGGATTGTAATACGGACTGTATCTGGACGGATTGTTAATGATAGAAGCGAGAACTGCAGACTGGGCGAGTGTAAGCTGCGATGCCGGCTTGTCGAACATCACACGGCTTGCTGTTCCCAGTCCGCGTATTCCCGAACCGAAATACAAAATGTTGAAATAGCTTTCCAAAATCTGTTTTTTGCCGTAAACGCGCTCTAATTTTCGCGCAAGACGAATTTCGTTTATCTTGCGGCCTATGGTTTTTTCATTAGACAGATGGGTGTTTTTTATAAGTTGTTGAGTTATTGTAGACGCGCCTTCATGGAAACCTCCGCTTTTGATATTGGAAAACAAAGCGGATACCATTCGTTTATAATCTACGCCGTGATGCTTAAAGAAACGCTTATCTTCGATAGCAATAAACGCATTCACAGTGTAACTGTTAAGATCGTTATATTTTACGGGTATCTTGTTATTTCGGTACACGGCATCTTCGATAGGATCTCCGTTAACATCCAATATAGTTACCGTGCCTGTTTGCGAAGTGATCTTATCCATATTTAACACATCCGAACGAAACAGCGTAATATCAGGCTCGATGATCAAAAAGAATATGCCCACAGACAATAATATCGTTAACGCAAATATTACAACGCCTATGAGCGTGATCTTGACAGCCTTTTTCATACTATAGTAGTATCTTTAACAAAACAATTTTTATGTGATTAAATTATAGATAAAAGCCCAATTCGACAAGTTTTGCACGAGACTATCTGCAAAAATATCGTATATTGCTTATAAAGACCCTGTAACTAGTATTAAACGATGTAACTAGTATTAAACGATCTATCACTTCGTAAAAGCTGTCTTTTGCGAAGTGATAGATCGTTACCCTAACTAGCCGAGACTCCAATAATGCCGCTGCCGTATAATTTTTTAAGCTTAAGATCGACGATTTTTCCGCACGGTTCTTGCGAATATACTTTAATATAATTGGGCGTATAGCCGACATTATAACCGTTTTCACAGTCTTCCACATAAACCGGCATACAGAGCCCCAAATTCTTATTCAAAAAATCCTTATGCAATCGTCCTTTTAATCCAAGCAACTTATCTACACGAGCTCTCACGATTTCAGGATCCAAACACTTATATTTTTTGGACGCCAAGGTACCCGATCTGCTGCTGTACGGAAATACGTGTATATCGGAAAACGCACATTTTTCTATAAACTCATAGCTTTCTTCGAAATTTTCCTCGGTTTCAGTAGGAAAACCGACTATTATATCCGTTGTTATCCCTGCCAGCGGTAAATATTTTCTTATAAGTTTCGTCTTTTCGAAAAACAGCCCTGCCGTATAATGCCTGTTCATCGATTTTAAAACATTATCGCTGCCGCTTTGCAGCGATAAGTGAAAATGCGGACACACATTTCCTTTTACTATCGACTCCAGTAGCTCGTCGTCGATTATCTCACATTCAAGCGAACCCAAACGGATCCGCATATCCACGGTCGATAATTTATCTATCAATTCCGTTAAAGATGTTCCGATATCCCTGCCGTAAGCCGATATATCTATTCCGGTCAACACAACTTCTTTTGCGTTTATCTCCATACACTCGGTAAGTATATCGTCTATAAATCTTGATCTGCTTCTGCCGCGTAAATACGGGATAATACAATAAGAGCAAAACCTATTACACCCCTCCTGAATTTTCAAGAATGCGCGCGTTTTTTCGAATATCGGGCGATTTTCACAGCAAAATTCCGTTATATAACCGATTTTTCCTATATTTTCATCATATAATACTATATCTGATATAGTATTATATTGATTATTGTTTAATAATTTATCTATGATCCGCATTGCAAAAGCGGTTTTGCAGTGAGTACCGCCTATTGCTATAACATTGTCTTTCGCAAAAGATGTGGGGTTATTTTGCGAACTGCACCCTACTACTATTATATGGCTTTTGGGATTATGTTTGCGCAATTTCGATACATATTGTCTTGATTTTTTATCTGCTTCGGCTGTAACGGAACAGGTGTTCAAAATATAAACGTCGGCAGGCCCCTGACCTTCCGACGCAATAATGTTGCGAGATCTAAGCGCTGCCGATATAGACGCGCTTTCACACTGATTTACTTTACAGCCAAGCGTGATTATACGTACAGTCAAAGATTCCACTCTCCCATTTCGTAATAAAGAACCGAAAGCGCCGATATTGCGGCTGTTTCGGCGCGCAATATCCTTGCGCCCAACGTAACACATTTGGCGCCGGCTTGCGTTAACTTATTTTTTTCTTCTTCCGTTATACCGCCCTCGGGCCCGATAAACACGGCTGCTTCGGTTTGTGTTTTGTCTATCGCGGATTTAAGATCTCCGTGCATTTCGCGTTCCCACGGGAATATTGTATAAGTTTCCGACACGTGTTTTAAAAGTGTATCGAAATCGATGGCATTCTCTATTACGGGTATACGGCTGCGTCCGCATTGTTCGCATGCGGAAACGGCTATTTTACGTAATCTATCATAGTTAAGCGATATGTTTTTCTGTGTATATGCGGAATTGACAGGTGTGATCCCGGCTATACCGAGTTCCGTTGCTTTTTGTACCGCCAATTCGAAACGGTCTTGTTTTATGACCGATAAATACAGTGTTACCGAAATCTTCGGTTCTCCGACGTTTTCGGTAACAGACAAAACATCGAGCACCGTTCTGTCTTTTTTTATGTCCTTTACTTTGCAGGAATAGTCCTTACCTTTTCCGTCAAAAACGGTCAGATAGTCGCCTATGCGTATTCTCAAGGCATAAGCGGCGTGAGTGTGTGCGTCACCGGTAAGCTCCAAAACTGTGCCGCCGGCTATGTTTGGCATGTAAAATCTCATAATTTAAACAAAAAAGCACTCCATTCGTTTTTCTGTAAAGATTCTATCAATTCGAAATCTTTAACGTAAGTATTCAATACATCCGAACGTTTGTTCGAAATTATTCCGCTTATAATAACGTGACCGCCGTTCTTAAGCGTATTTTTAATGATTTGTTCTACTGAAATAAGCACGTCGGCGGTAATATTTGCTATGACGATATCGGCAGGTTCGTTCATGTCGCGCACATCTTTTAAATATGTTTCGGGCGCGACCATACCATTTAACCTGCAATTATACTCGGTTGCCGAAATAGCCTGTTCGTCGTTATCTGCAAATACCGTGGATCGTGCACCTAATTTGGCGGCGCAAATACCCAAAATACCGCTACCGCATCCGAAATCCAAGACTCGTTTACCTGTCAGTTCTATTTTTTGCATGAGATCGATACACATGGATGTGGTTTCGTGCATCCCCGTACCGAATGCCAAGCCCGGATTTAGTTTTACCTGTATATCGTTGTTCGATGGCGTATGATCGATCCATTCCGGAACTATAACGATATTACCTATATTGAACGGTTTATAATATTTTTTCCATTCGTTTTCCCAAGTAACGGAATCGATTATTTCGATATGCCACGAAATAGAAGAAAAATCAGCCCAGGTCTCCGCACGTAAAGCCGACAGCTTGTCCGTAACGGCGGCTTCGTCGGTCTCTATCGTAAAATATCCGCTGACGCGGCAGCCGTCTGTTTCATCGAATAATCGGGCATCGGCATAATCCCAACGTTTATCGTCGAGAACATGTTTTATATCGGCGTAATCGTCGAAAACTTCGCCCATACTGCCTGCTTCATGCAAGACAAAAGCTACAGTATCCGATATGAGCGTAGTACAGTCGACCGTGATCTTTATGAATTTCATTACTTGCCTATAGTGCTCTGCAACGCGGTCATCGCAACAACGTTTACAACGTCTTCGCTACTGCATCCGCGCGAAAGGTCGTTTACGGGCATATTGAAGCCTTGGCAAATAGGTCCGATCGCTTCCGCCCCCGCAAGTCTCTGAACAAGTTTATAACCGATGTTCCCTGCTTGAAGATCGGGGAATATCAAAACATTGGCTTTACCTGCAACGGTACTTCCGGGCGCTTTAAGGTCGGCTACTGTCGGGACCAGCGCGGCATCCGCTTGCAATTCTCCATCGACATGAAGATCGGGACGCAGGGTTTTAACGGTTTTGAGTGCTGCAGTCACTTTATCTACCAGCTCGCTTTTGGCAGAGCCTTTCGTAGAAAACGACAGCAATGCGATTTTGGGGGTTATCCCGGCGATGGCAACGGCGGTATCGGCGGAAGCTATTGCGATATCCGCAAGCTGTTGCGAGTCGGGATTGGGATTGACTGCGCAGTCGCCGAACACCATTACTCCGTTTTCTCCGTACTTGGAGTTTTTATCCAAAAGCATGATAAAACAAGAGCTTACGGTCTTTATTCCGGGAGCGGTCTTGATTATCTGCAAAGCAGGACGAAGCACGTCACCCGTCGAATTTACCGATCCTGCGACCATCCCGTCCGCTTCGCCGCGTTTAACCATCAATACGCCGAAATACAGCGGATCTCGCACAAGTTTACGCGCCGTTTCCATATCCATGCCCTTTGCTTTACGCAGATCGTAAAGCAACTCGGCATACGGTTCCAAATCGACCGAATCTATATTAACGACTTTAATCCCTTTCAAATCCACGGCAGGGCATTTTTCTTTGATAACGGCAGGATCGCCTATAAGTATTATTTTTGCGATGCCTTCCGCCTGGATCTTTGCCGCCGCGGTAACGATACGCGGTTCCTCGCCTTCCGCAAGAACTATGGTCTTACGAAGTGCTTTTGCTTTTTCGCGAACGGATGTCAATAAATCGTTCATTTCAGTCCTCCGAATTGTGTTTACAATTTAATCTTTTTGTGATACAATAACATTGTATATCAATATTATTATACACTTGTTACGATACAATGTAAAGTAATTGCAATGAAAAACTGTGCTGTCGTTTGCGAATATAATCCTTTTCATTCGGGTCATAAATATCAATTGGACACGATACGTGAAGCCGATCCGAACAATATCGTCTGCGTGATGAGCGGATCTTTTACGCAATCGGGATTGCCTGCGTTTTGCGATAAAGCATTGCGTGCCGAATGCGGCGTGATGGGCGGCGCCGACGCCGTTGCGGAACTCCCTGCTGTCTATTCCACTGCATCTGCGCAAATTTTTGCGGAAGGTGCGTTGAAAATTATTTCCGGAATAAAAAATGTTTCGCATATTGCCATGGGCGCCGTATCGGACAGAAACGATATAATGGCTCTCGCGGATATCAAAATAGCTCATGCCGATGAATTTTCGGCTGTTTTAAAACAGGAAATGCAAACCGGAAAGAGTTATAATGCCGCCTCGGCGCGCGCGCTTGTTAAAATTTACGGCAAATTACATCCAGATAAAAACATTTCCGAAAGCGTATTATTCGACCCTAACAGTATTCTTTGTATCGAATATATCGTAGCTATAAATAAATATGCGGCATATATCGAGCCGTTTATAATTAAAAGGCGTGGACAATCGCACACTGATCTGTCCGAATGCGGCGAACATATAAGCGCTACCGCGGTGCGCAGCGCCGCTTTGCGCGGAGAATTCGGAACAGTAAAGAATTATATTCCGTTCAAATACGATGCTATGGAAAAACACATCGCCGAACACTCGCCCGATTTGCGGTTATATAAGAATATGGCGGTCTACGCATTGAAACGCAGCGGTACAGATCGGCTTTCACGGTTGCGCGATTGTTCGGAGGGGTTGGAATTTCTTTTGAAAAATATGAGCGGTCGTTTTGATTTCGACGATTATATAAACGCGGCGGTCGGCAAACGGTACGGAAAAAAACGTATATACCGTTTTTTTACCGATCTGTTGCTCGGAATAGATAAAGAATCCGTAGACAAAAAGTTTTGCACAAGACTGCTTGCCTGCAAAAACGGGTTCGATTTCGGAATTTTGCCGTCTTGCGTGAAAACAACGAATTCGGAATTAAAACGATCCGCGGAAAAAGATAAAGATATCGAAAAAGTTTTGGACATAGAAAAAAACGCCGTCGCTTTGTACAACACATTGTGCGGTATCAACGGCGATTATTTCAATTATTCTTTAATTAAAATATGAAAACTGTTATTCCAGAAGAAACCGTTTTAAGATTGGCTAAAGCTTCCGTCAACACTTGTTTCCGTACCAAAGTTGCGGCTGCGGTAACGGCAAGATTTAAAAGTATGCACTACATGTCGAGCAAACTGATATGTGATTGTACCGTTTTGAATATTTTATTGAACGATAAGGTGACGACGACCTCAGCGGATGAGATAATAACTTGTATCCGTCGCAGCAACAGATCTTTGTATACTACAGTCGAAAGTGCGTTTTTTCCCATCCGCGACAAGTTTGAAATGTATGCACGATCTGTATTGGGTCAACGCTACGAACGTGTAAGTAAATCGGATATGCGAATCACCAACTATATAGTTTACGTTTTATCTGCGGACTTGACATCCAAATTCGAATTTGATAAAGATGAAATTTATTATAATGCGTATACATACGGAGAGATCCGGAATATGACCGAATTTCCTCATTACTGACACTATTTGATCTCGACGATCGTAACGCCGGTATCGCCTTCGCCGTATCTTCCGTATCTGAAAGATTTTACTCTTCGGTTGCGTTTTAAATAGTTCTGTATACCCTTGCCCAATGCTCCGGTACCCTTTCCGTGTACGATACGGAGCATGCTGTGCGGCGCAATGTCCGATATGACCAAGTCGATCTCCGCCGTAGCTTCGTCGACTGTTTTGCCAAGTAACATGATCTCACGGTTTTCCGGCTCGCGTTCTGTCCGCTGAGCCGCCGTAGTTTTTTTGATCTGTTCGGTCGATATTAAAGATAACGACGAGATCGGCACTTCGGTTTTGACAGACCCTATAGCGACCAATGCTTTATTGCCGCGCGGTACCCCGGCTATTATGCCGTTTTTATCCAGACCCGAAACATATACTTCCGTACCTAACGTCAATTGATTTTTCGATACCGGTATTTGGGATATGCCGGGCCTGCATTCGTCGACGGGAATTCCGTCGTATATTTTTTTAGCGGCTTTACGCGCTTCGAAAAGAGCTTTTTCTTCACCCGAACGTATATTCTGTTTTATCTGTTCTATAATGGAATCGGCACGCTCCGCATATTCGTCGGCACGCCGCTTGATAATTATACGTGCATTTTCATTTATATCGTTTAGCTTGTTTTCATATTCGATACGCAATTTCAAAGTTTCGTCGGCATTGCGCTGTGCTTCTTTACGCAAATGATCGCATTGTTCTTTTGCCTGCATAGTTTCGTTTCGCAATATTTCGGCTTTACGCATAATGTTGTCGAAAGCGACTTTTTCTCGGCTTAAAACCGATTTGGCATCGTCAATTATATCTTTGCTCAACCCGAGTTTCTCGGCTATTTCCAGCGCATAACTCGATCCGGTAACGCCTTGGAGCAATTTATACGTCGGCTTTAACAGTATATTATCGAATTGCATACAAGCGTTAGATATGCCGTCGCAAGTTAAAGAAAACTCTTTGACCGCATTGAAATGAGTCGTAACTACCGCGGCGGATCCGGCAAAAAGTATCTTTTTTATCACGGCTATCGCCAACGCTGCGCCCTCGTCGGGATCGGTCCCGTCACCGACTTCATCCAACAACACCAACGAATTTACGTTCATATTTTCCGTTATATTTTTAAGATTGGCGATATGCGCGGAAAACGTGCTCAACGAATGCATAATACTTTGCGAATCTCCTATATCGCAATATATATCCTTGAAAATACTCATGCAGCTGTGTTCGTTTGCCGGGATAAAAATACCGCACGAGCACATCAAAGCAAATAATCCCACGGTCTTTAGCGCTACGGTTTTTCCGCCGGTATTCGGTCCGGATATCACTAAAACGCGTTTGTCATCCAGAGAAATATCTACAGGCACGACGTCGGACGTCGGTATAAGCGGATGTCTTGCGCCGTTCAGTTTTATCCTCCCGTCACCGTTCAATATCGGCGGATACCCGTCTATATGCTTCGAATACTCGGCTTTAGCGAATATAACGCCGCATTCCGTCAGCACTTCCTGCGATATTTTAAGATCCGATGCATTTTCTACCGTTTTCCTGCTTAATTCCGCAAGTATACGTTCTATCTCATTTTGTTCTTCGTTTTTTAAAGTTATGATCTCGTTATTCGCTTCCACAACGGAAAAAGGCTCTATAAATACAGTCGCGCCTGTTGAAGATACGTCATGTACAAGCCCTTTTATATGCGAACGGCAATCGTTTCTGACAGGCAGGACATATCTTCCGCTGCGTACCGTAACTATATTATCCATTAAATACTTATTTGTTTCGGATTTATGCGTAAATTCGTCCAGCTTTTCCTTAAGTCTTGTATTTGCTCTGACTATAGCGCGGCGCAACTCGTACAGTTTTTTGCTTGCCCCGTCTTTTATTTCGCTGTCGTTTTCCACCGTATCGTCGATAGCGCTCTGCAGATAGTCGCAAACACGGGCATATGTCGTAATATCTTTTAAAGAATCGCAGCCGTCGGTATTTTCAACGCACGATTTCAGCAATCGCAGACAGGCAATAACCGTTCTTATGCGTAATAATTCCGCAGGCGATAACACTGCGCCTACAGTTGCTTTGGATATATATCCGTTTATATCGCAAAACGAGAGATCCGGACGGTGCGACGCGAGTATTTTAACTGCGTCGCCTGTACGAGTCAGTAACTTTTTCGCGGTTTCCGTATCTGTTACCGGAACGGAATTTTCTATCTCTCGCGCGACAACATCCGAAGAAGCATATCCGGAAATTATATGAAGGATTTTATCCAATTCGAGATCGTGTTTGATATCGTTCATTTCAAACCTTTGTTTAAATTTCCTCGCGTAAAAGCACCTTTGTAAGTATTGTCGATTATGTGTTCTATATCGGACGGTCCGCACGTCGTACAATCGTAAAATTTGTTCGTGATCTCATCTGTATTTACGAGGTGCGGAACGCAATTGAGCAACTGCCAATAACAGTGTTTGATGCGCCGACGTCTGAGCGCGAAACGTCTGCCTTGTTCGTCCGTCAATTCGTCCGAACCGGAACAGTTGATACATTTACCGTACGGACAATGACACATCGTCATGATCGGCGCATGACCGAACGCATAAACAAACCCTCCGTCATATTCGTCGGATTCGAAAGACGTTATATGCGGATATGCGCATTTACCTATTATATTGTGTCCGGTTCCCAAGAGTACGGGTTTATCGGTCAATGACAGTGTATAAAGATTATTGGAGATCACCGCGGCTATCCGAGAACGTTCGACGGCTTTTTTTAATATTTCACGGTCTCCGTCACGCATTATAACCGGCATATTCAATAGTATCGGGATGTTTGTTTCGGGTATATCGAAATCATTATAATCAAGCGGATCGAGCGCAAGATAATCGATCTTGTTCAAGACAGATCTCGGCAACTGCATTCCGTTTTCTACCATTAAAACAGTGCCGTGTCCGTCGAATCTGTTGTAATCAAGCCCGACGTACTTCAGTCGACTCTTTTCGCGTTTGTAATTTTTTAGTATGTTTACTTTGAGTTCCGAATAAGCTTCGCGTCTTAACGCGTTTATTGCCGACATGGGCAGAAACGCGTCGGTGTCGATCTCCGTTTTTATTTCCGGGCTAAACGGATGGTCTGCGACTTTTTTGAACGACCTTATAATATCGCCGGACTTTACGGCGTACGACATCGCTTTTTCCGCCGCGGTTTTTCCGCATACCGAAATTTCGGTCTCGCCCGACGACATTGTTATTTTCATCGGCTCGCCCGTTTTTATACGTACATTCACATCTATACCGACGGTTCTTTTTGCGGATTCGGTCTCTTCCTTCAGAGCTCCGTCGAAAGTACGGCATAACGTTCCGCCTACACTGCATTTACCGTCCGAAATAACTTTTCCGTCGGAAACATGCGCGCCGCACAGTTCCCTGCCTTTTTCTATTATTTTAAAACCATCTGATCTGTGCGGAACAAAACCTGGAATAATTACTTCATTATTTTTTACTGTGGCTATTTTACCTACCGAAACCCCTATATTTCCTTGGATTTGAGGATATATGACATTAAACGGTGCGTCATCATCTAAATAAGCGGAACAATAGTCACCGCGGTTAAAAGCCGATTTTAAAGCTTTTACGGGATCGTCATATCTTTTTCCGTTTTTATACACATCTGCCGATCTGTATGCGTATTCGGGAGACCGCATCCTGCCTTCGATCTTGATCGCGTCTACTCCGAGTTTTTCCAGCATATCAAGTTTTTCGTATAAACACAGGTCTTTTGCCGACAGATAATAACCTCGATCGCCGTGAAAAAAATACGGTTTGCGGCACAGTTGCATGCATTTGCCGCGATTGCCGCTGTACGACGAAGCCAATGATGAAAAGTAGCAATTACCGGAGAAACATATACAAAGTGCGCCATGTACGAAATATTCTATCTCGATACCCACAGATTTGATTTCCGCAATATCCTCGGGAAGTGTTTCGCGTGACAGTACGGCACGCTTAATACCCAAATTCTTTAATGCGGCGGCGCCTTGCGCATTGTGGATACCCATTTGCGTGCTTGCGTGTAATGTAAATTCCGGTAATGCGCGTTTTAATTTTTCGATAAATCGAATGTCCTGTACTATTGCTGCGTCGGCTCCGATATCGTAAGCTATCTTTGCCGTATCGACAGCTTTTCCGAGTTCTCCGTCTTTAATCAACGTGTTGAGCGTAACGAATACTTTAACGCCGAGCAAATGAGCGTATTCGATAACTTCGGGTAATGTTTCGGCGTTGAAATTATCGGCTTTTGCTCTCGCACCGAATTTAGGCATACCGAGATAAACGGCATCGGCCCCGCCGTTTACGCTCGCATAAAATCCGGCTGAATTGCCCGCAGGCGCCACAAGCTGCATTATCTCAAAACGGCTCCGAATTTCTTTTTGGCGGTGTCCAATACACTATCGACTATTTCTTTTATCTCGCTATCGGAAAAAGTAGTCGCCGTAGGCTGTATTCGCATGGAAAACGCGACGCTTTTATGACCTTGCTTTATTTGTTCGCCGTCGTACACGTCAAACAGCTTTACTTGTTCTATATACGGGCTTGCGGATCTTATCTCAGCAAGCATATCGCCCACCGGTACCGATTTTTCCACTACCAAAGCCAGATCTCTGTCAACGGGATGAAGTTTGGAAATTTCGCGGTATTGTCCGATGCCTACGCGCGAATTTAAAGCTTCCGTAACATCCAAATGTGCGACGTAAACTTCCTGCGGAAGATCGAAATTCTCGCAGACCAACGGATGTAATTTACCGAAATCTCCCGTTATTCCGCACGCGGAAACATGTAACGATTGTTTCGGATGCAAATATTCGGCATTCGATAAGCTATATTCGACGGCGCCGAACAAACCGCATATTTCGGTGACAATGGATTTTAAGGTGTAAAAATCCCCGTCGTTACAGATCGCGGCACATAAAATATCGCGTTCGAACGGCAGTTTTTCAAGCGGTAAGCTTTCCGGAACAAACGCTTTGTTAAGCTCGTAAAAACGTATAACATCGTTTTTCCGCGCACAGTTACGCGATACGGAATTAAGCATCGATGTTATAAGCTGTGTCCTCATGACCGAAATATCTCGACTGAGCGGATTTTTGATGGGAATACATGTACGCCATTTATTATCGGGGCGGAGCATAAGTTTATCGGCTACGTCGGGCGCAACAAAAGAATAGTTTAATGTTTCGTCTGCGCCGAGTGCGCTCAACCTTTCACGAATGATCCTTACATTTTCGTCATGAACATTAAGAAATCCGCGTGTTTGATGTGTGTTTTCCGAATAGGTAGAGATAATATTATCGTACCCGTAAAAACGCATAATATCTTCTGCGAGATCGGGAAATCCGTCTATATCTTCTCTTATAAGCGGAACGGTACAAATAAGTTTGTCTTTATCGGTTTTTACCCGTATTCCCTGCTTTTTCAATAAAGATACTATCGTTTTTTGTTCTATATCGATGCCCAGGAGATCGCATATTTCATTTTTAGATGTAACAATAGATTTTTCGGAAGGCTGCTCGATCCCGTCGGATACTTTACAGCTGCAGATTTTTCCGCAGTGCAACTTATATATAAGTGCCAGCGCCCGTTCGGAACCTATTTCCACGGACTGCCAATCTACGCCTTTTTCGTAACGTGCAGACGAATCGGACCGCAATCCGATCCGTCGAGAAGTTCTGCGTACATTGCTGCGTTCAAAACGAGCAGCTTCCAAAAAAACATCTTCGGTATCTTCGTAAATACCGGTATATTCGCCGCCCATAATTCCGGCTACAGCCAAAGGCTTTTTTGTGTCGGCGATAATCAAAACATCGTTTACGTCGTACTTCTTTCCGTCAAGCGCGGTGATGCTCTCACCGGGCTTGCCTTTTCGGACTATTACTTTTTCCTCTATCGTGCGTCTGTCGAATGCATGTAAAGGTTGCCCTATCTCGAGCAAAACATAATTTGTTATATCTACCAGATTGTTGATCGGGCGAATACCGCACATTCTCAATCTGTCACGCATCCACTTCGGCGATCTCTCTATCCTGACGTTTTTTATCAAACGTCCGATATACCGGCTGCACAGATCTTTGTTTTCTATACTTACAGTCGGGATCTCGCATTCGGCTTGACATTTGTATTTAAGATCGGGCGCATTATACGGTTTATCCAATATGACCGATATCTCTCTGGCAATGTTCGCTACAGCTTGGCAATCGGGACGGTTTGCAGTAACGGATATATCGAGGACAGTGTCGTCGATACCCAAAGAATGTAATATCCCGTCGCCGACAACGCTGTCGTCCGGCAAAATCAGTATACCGTCCGCATCGGCGCCTTCCGCAATATCGTTATTTACGCAAAGTTCTTGTCCTGAGCACAGCATGCCGTAGCTGTCGACACCGCGCAGCTTGGCGGCTGCAAGTTTTTTTCCGCCCGGCAATTCCGCTCCGACTGTCGCTACGGGAACGAGATCGCCCTGTTTTACATTTTGCGCGCCCGTAACTATTTGGACGGTATCTGTCCCTATGTCTATTTGACAGATCCACAGTTTATCGGAATTTTCGTGCCTGGCGATCTCAATAACTTTGCCAACGACAACACCCGAAATATCGTTACGCGGAGAAACTATCTCTTCGACTTCAAACCCGACTGACAATAATTTGTCCGACAGTTCCTGTGCCGATATTCCGTCTATATCTACATATTCTTTCAACCAACTCAACGGTAATTTCATAATATCTCCTTATTTAAACATGTGCAGAAACCGCACGTCGTTTTCCCATATCAACTTTATATCGTTGATGGCACATAGAATCATTGTTATACGATCGAGTCCCATACCGAATGCGAACCCTCGGTATTCGTCGGGATCGATACCGCAGTTTTCGAATACCTTTCTGTTGACCATACCGGCGCCGAGTATTTCAATCCAACCCGTATTTTTACATACTCTGCAGCCCTTGCCGTGACAGTTAAAGCAAGAAACGTCGACTTCTACACTCGGTTCTGTAAACGGGAAATAGCTGGGTCTGAATCGAACAGAAGTGCTTTCACCGAAAATAAACTTGGCAAATCCGTCCAAAGCGCCTTTAAGATCGCAAAGCGTTACGTTTTTATCGATGACCAATCCTTCCATTTGATGGAACACCGGAGAATGCGTGGAATCGTCGTCGTTACGGTAGACGCGTCCGGGACATATCATCTTAAGCGGCGGCTTGTATTTTTCCATAAGCCGAACTTGTCCGCTGGATGTTTGGGTACGCAACAATATATTATCCGTTATAAAAAATGTATCTTGCATATCGCGTGCCGGATGATCCTGCGGTACGTTTAAAGCCTGAAAATTGTAATAATCCGTTTCGATCTCGGGACTGTCGTAGACAATATATCCGTTTCCGACGAAATAATCGGTTAAAAGATTTTTAACCCGATTCAAAGGGTGTACCGATCCGACGGAATGTAGCGGAACGTCTATGGACAGATCGAGTTCTTGCGACCGAATAGCTTCTTCTATAACCAAACGGTGTAACTCTTTTTCCTTTTCGTCGCATTTGGACATTAGTTCTATGCGCAGATCGTTTATCTCTTTGCCTGCCTGCGGTTTTTGATCGGGCGGAAGATCCTTAAGCGATCTCATCAAAGCGGTCAATACGCCCGATTTACCGAATAAATGTGACTTAGTTGCCGAAAGATCGCGTTCCGACTTAGCGTGCAAGTCGTTTAATTTTTTCAGCGCTTCGGCGCGAATTTCCTTAAGATCCATATTGCCTCCGAAATATTTTCAAATAAAAACGCCCCGTACAACCGACTCGGTTAAAGTCGGTCGCAGATCGGGGCGTCATTCATTTAACGCGGTACCACCCGAATTTGAACTCTTTTTGCCTGTAACGCAGCTACGCCGATACCTACTTATTTCAGTATAGGTGCTCGTGCGGGGAATATTTATCGCGCATATCGTCTTTCAGCCACGGACGACTCTCTGTTTTTGCGCTCTTCTTATGCCGCACTCAATCGCATCCGATTTTTCTAATTATACCATATAGCTCGGATAAGTGCAAATGTTTTCCGATGTTTAGTCAATATTATTTTACTACCAAATCCAGCATATCCCCTACGGAAGTAGATTGCAGATACGTTGGAGGCACCTCGCCGACTATGATCGTTTCACTCATCAGAACTTGAGCCCCGGTCTTTAATCTAGACGGCAGACCGGGAACCGCAACCGCGATATTACCGGTTATATTGAAATACAACCTATGTATCGTTTGATTTATCCCGGCAGACGAGAATACAGACATAATTTGTGTTTGAGTGGAGCCCACCAGATATATTTTTATATTTATATCCGGGCCCAAGCCTGTAAATACGGTAACTCCGCTCAGTGATCCTATGGGTATTTTAATACCGTCGCTTCCTACTTTATTTATATAAGATTGCGCGGTCAATGTTATTTTCTGTGCCAAAACACTCACCGTGTCGGCATCTATATCCACACTTTTTATATTTTTTTTATCGTCACGGGTTATCGTTATATATTCTATATCGCGGTTTTCCGCCATAACGTCTATAACCGCTTGACTTACGGCATCCGAAGTCAGTGATTTTATCTTTTCCGTAGACAGCGTAACTATCATCGGCGTAACATTGTATCTTACGAAAATGCACGCAGCAGTTATAAGTGCGCATATGACAAAAAGCGTAACAAACAATATCTTTCGTTTGCTACGCTTGCGTTTGATGACCTTGCAACCCTTTTTCACAAATAATATATATGCTGTATCACTTTGTTTTGATACCGAATGATCATTATTTCGCTTTTGCGGTAAACAGTAATGTTACCAAATAACTCATAAATATTGCTACACCCACACCGTATGCCGTTCTTACCAATCCTCCGGCAAATGCGCCGATAAAACCTACGGATTTAGCCATTTCTATCGAGCCTTTGGCCAGCGCCGCACCGAATCCGACTATCGGTACGCTTATACCGCATTTGCAAACTTCGAATATATAATCATAAACGCCTATCCCCTCGAGCGCTATACCTACTATCAAAAAAATAACAAGTATTCGTGCGGGGGTAAGCTTGGTTCTGACGATCAATAATTCGGCTATTGCACACAATCCTCCGCCGACCGCAAAAACTATGGCATATGTGCCTATATTGCGAAGTATTTCCATATTTTTCCCTCTTTTTATTGATTATATTTTTTCTGCTGTTTCGGTTCGCAGTAAGGACTTTCGACTATTACCGCATGTGATATGCACGGAATTGTTTCGCCTTGATAACAGCTTTGAGTGCTCATAAGCGCACCCGTAGCGAGATATGCGATTCGTTTATACTCGCCGTTCATGAGTTTTTCCATTATAAAAGAATTGAATATCGTTGCAGAACACGCACAGCCGCTTCCGCCTTGATAACACTTTTGCTCTACGTCGTATATTATGTTGCCGCAGTCGATATAGTTTTGACCGAGCCGTATTCCGCGTTTACGCATAAGATCGCGTAAAATATCCGACCCCAATTTACCTAGATCGCCCGTGACTATCAAATCGAAATCGTCGTTATCGAATCCGGATTGAGTGAGCATGGTAAACATAGTATCCATAGCGGCAGGCGCCATAGCCGCGCCCATATTATTAAGATCGTTAACACCGTAATCGGTTATCAAACCGGGAATCGCCATAACGATTTTCGGAAACCGCCGAGTTTCGTCTGCGTTTTTGGATACTACCGACGCGGCAGCGCCTGTTACGGTCCACTGTGCGTACGGCGGCCGCTGGCATCCGTATTCCAAAGGGTATCTAAACTGCCGCTCCGCCGTGGCGAAGTGACTGGACGCCGCACATACTATGTTGGAAAAATATCCGCTGTCTACCAAAGCGGCGGACATCATAAGTCCTTCGGTCATCGTCGAACATGCACCGTAAATGCCTATATGAGGTACGCCTATATCTCTTGCGGCATAGCTTGAAGTCGTCATCTGATTGAGCAGGTCGCCTGATATCATGACATCTATATCTTCTATTTCCAATCTCGCATCCCGCACTGCGCCGCGGACAGCCGTATCGAACATGCGTATTTCGGCGCGCTCGAACGTTTTTTCGCCCATTTTATCATCGGTTTCGCACCTTTGAAAATATTTTCCGGCAGGGCCTTTGGACTCCTTTTTGCCGACTACGCTCATTCTTCCCGTGATGCGCGGAGTATTGAAAAACCGCATGACTCTCTGGCGTTTCGAAACACCTGTCGGAGGCGGCAGAACGTCGCTGTTACGTATGGAAAGCGATTGCGGTTCGCTGCGTTTCGATTTTTTTAATACAGACATTTTACAACCCCATTATCCATAGATTCAAGAGTCCGGCAACGGTCGACCAAACTATACCGTTTACTACAACGGGACCCACAACGGAAAAAAGCTTGACGCTTGTACCGAATATCAAGCCCTCGGTCTTAAATTCCATTGACGCGCTTGCCATAGCGTTGGCAAACCCCGTGATCGGTAAAAACGATCCGGCGCCGCCCTGACGCGCTATGACATCGAAAAAGCCAAGTCCCGTAAATAGGATAGCGACCGTTACCAATATCATCGATGTGATATTACCTATCATGTCTTTAGACATCGTAGGCGAAATTATCTTTACGATATCGCCTATTGCCTGACCTATAACACAAGTCAAACCGCCTATCGTAAAACTGTGGAACAGCGCTTTCGGTATGCTGGTCCGCGGCGTGACGGTATTGACATATTCGTTATACTCGGCATTACGCGCAGATACCGAATTTGTATTTTCAGACATATTATGCTCCGATGATCAACGTATTTCGCGTGATTTGGTCTGTTTTACCAGCACTTCGCGCTCTGTCACGGAAACCAAACCTTCGCCGATACGTTCATTTATGTTTTTCATATCTTTAATTTGCCGATTGTGTTCGCATATTATTCATTGATCGTCGTTCGCATATTTTATTTGCAATAAAAAAACGCCCCTTTTTGAAACGCACCCCGAAAGATTAGAATGACTTTCGGAGTGCGTAGTATTTTAAGTCGTTTTATGGCTAACCTTTTTCAGATCATATCAAACACACGTAGAAACAGCAATTTCCATTTATTTACGGCTGTATAATATTCCGTATAATCGTTATACCATAGCCAAGTAACGCGAATTTCAACTGTTTGCGCAGATCCGTTACACTACCGAAAATAACGCACATAAGGCTTAAGCCCGCAGCAAGGCAAAACTTCTTTTATGCCGTTAAAACGCGGAGGTACGACGGTAACAACCGTAAATAAATCTTCCAACCTTGCCGACATATGACGGGTATATCCATATATCCGCAAATAATGTAATAACGGCATATTATTGCTCGCAATATTCAGCACGCATCTTTCCGAGTATTTTGCTTTCCAACCTGGATATCTGCACTTGCGAAACGTCCAATACGCGTGCTACTTCCGATTGCGTTTTATCGGCAAAATATCTGAGCATTATTATCTTTTTATCGCGCGGCGACAACTCGCATATCATTCTTTTAAGCATCATTTTATCGAGTTTCTCCTCTTCGTTTTCCGCTGTTTGAAGTTTTTCGATCAATGATCTGGAGTTATCGTCGTTGTTATCGTAGATAGATACGGGATATTTGCACGAATCCATTATAAATACCACTTCCTGCGGCTCCAAGCCGAACTCTTTGGAAATGGTATCCACGGTAGGCGATTCGCCGTTTTCGCGCTTGTATTTGTCTACAAACTGCGAAATTTTGATAGATGCCGTTTTTGTTCCGCGCGACACTTTAACCGGCCCGTCGTCACGTAAAAAACGTTTTACCTCGCCTGCTATCATCGGCACCGCATAAGTGGAAAACATCACTTCGTACTCGGCGGAAAAATTTTTTACCGCTTTGATAAATCCGACACATCCCAACTGATACAAATCGTCGTATTCCACGCCCTTATTTTTATACCGCCTTATAACTGATTTTATGAGCGGCGAATTACGTGTTATCAAAGTTTCGCTCGCCGTCCTGTCACCATGCTGCGCAGCGTATATCAGATTTAGAGTTTCTTCTTTTTCCAATCCGCACCTCTGATCGCCTTCGACATTGAAACGACAGTACCTGTGGGAACGTTATTTTCTACGGTAAGAGTATCCATAAAAGATTCCATGACCGTAAATCCCATGCCGCTGCGTTCCTGTTCCGGTTTGCTGGTATAAAACGGCTGCATGGCGCTGTTTACGTCGGCAATGCCTATACCGGTATCCGAAACGACGATATGTACGGAATCTTCTGTTACCGTTGTTGTTATCTGTATTTTATTGTCCGCAGAATTCGATGGGTACGCATGAACGATGCAATTCGTGACCGCTTCCGATACTGCGGTTTTTATGTCGTTTATCTGATCTACGGTAGGATCCAATGAAACACAAAACGCCGCGACCGTATTGCGCGCAAAAGCTTCGTTATCCGTTACCGCATCGAAAATGACCGTCATTCGGTTTTCCATATCTCAACCTGCCTTAACCATGATATTGTAAATTCCCGACAATTTTAACACTCTGTCCACCGTCGGCGGCGGCGATTGTATGAATATAGGTATACCGCGCGGTTTCAATCTTTTATACCGCCCGATCAACACACCTATGCCTGTAGAATCCATAAACTCCAATCCCGACATATCGATATATACACGCTTAACGTTTTTTTCGTCGAATAACATATCCAAAGTTATTCGGGCGTAAGCGCTGCTATGTTCGTCTAATTCGCCGAATAACTTTACGTATAAATTATCGGATTTATTTGTGTGTTCGATCTTCATACTATTTGAACTCCTAATTTAGAATAGCAAAAAAAATACGGACAATTTTGTCCGTATTTGGTGAAAATCATTATATTATGATGAAACAGCTTTTGTTATTTGGCGTATTCTACCGCTCTGGTTTCGCGAATGACGTTTACTTTGATCTGTCCCGGATACTGCATATCCTGCTCGATTTGTTTTGCGATCTCTTTGGACATATACATTGCTTTGACGTCGTCTACAACTTCGGGTTTAACGATTATGCGTATTTCGCGCCCTGCCTGAACAGCAAAAGACTTTTCTACGCCTTCGTAGCTGTTGGCTATTTCTTCGAGCTTTTCAAGCCGTTTAACGTAATTATCCAACGATTCGCGGCGTGCGCCTGGACGTGCGCCGGAAATTGCATCTGCACATTGAACGATCACCGCTTCGACAGTTTCGGGCTCCACATCGTTATGGTGCGCCGCAATACAATGTATCACTTCTTTGCTCTCTTTATACTTTTTCGCAACATCCACACCAATAGATACGTGCGTACCTTCTATCTCGTGATCGAGCGCCTTGCCTATATCGTGCAACAATCCGGCGCGCTTACAGAGCTGAACGTTAGCTCCGAGCTCGCCTGCCATTATACCTGCCAGATTTGAGGTTTCTATGGAGTGACGCAAAACGTTCTGTCCGTAACTTGTACGGAAACGCAATCTGCCGAGTATACGTGCAAGATCGGGATTGAGACCGAAAACACCTGTTTCGTACATGGCATTTTCCCCGGCTTCTTTTATTTTCGCATCTACGTCCTTTTGCGCTTTTTCCACAAGATCTTCGATCCTGCCCGGATGTATTCTTCCGTCGCTGATAAGCCGTTCGAGGGCGATACGCGCAACTTCGCGGCGTATGGGATCGAAACACGACAGCACCACGGCTTCCGGTGTATCGTCGATTATAAGATCGCAACCCGTAGCGGTTTCCAACGCACGGATATTCCGTCCTTCTCTGCCGATGATCCGACCTTTCATCTCATCGTTCGGGAGAGCAACAGTAGATACGGTTATTTCCGCACTGTGATCGACGGCACAGCGTTGAACGGCAAGCGAAACGATCTTTTGCGCGCGTCTATCGGCTTCCTCTTTGGCCTCCGCGTCGATCTCACGCACCATTTTTGCAGCATCGTGTTTGGCTTCGTCGCGTATCGCATCTATAAGCTGAGCTTTCGCCTCATCTTTCGACATCCCGGCAACATGCTGGATCTCGTCGATTATTCTGTTGTTGGCTGTTTCCAGCTCCGCTTTCAGCTTGTCCGCCTCGGCGTGTTTTTGAGTCAGTGCCGCGCGTTGAGCATCCAGATCGTCGGATTTTTTATCGAGCAGCTGTTCTTTTTTGTCGAGATTTTCTTCGCGCTGGATAATTCTTTGTTCTGATCGGGATATCGCGGATTGTTTTTCGCGCAATTCGCGCTCTTGTGCGTCACGTTCTTTCGCAAGTTCTTCTTTTGCTTCGCGAGCAGCGGTCTTGCGCATTTCCTTTACTTCGTTTACGGCGTCTTCTACCATTTTATTTGCCGCCGATTTTGCCGCGCCGAGCTTTTTGTTTTGGTAAACGCGATATACGGCTATTCCGCCGACCGCTCCCAAAATAAGCCCTATTATCGGCAAAACGACAGACAAAACAACCGCCGTACTGCTAAGTAGGGTCATAGCATTCTCCTTTAAATATTTTTGTATGTGAATTGTGTTTATTATTATACCGGCGCCGCACGGCGCACAGCGAACAATCAACTGCGGTACACATACTGTACCGACATTATTTTATCACTTTATTACACATTAGTCAAGTTTTTTACCTGCGAAATTCGGCTATATTTTGCGCATCGTTATCCAGAAAAGGACGTTCCGGCACGGAAGCGAAAGTCAGCGCGTAGACTATTTTCGCTCCGGCTTTCTTTAATGTTTTGGCACATTCGTTGAGCGTAGATCCTGTCGTCATGACATCGTCTATTAATATAATGTGATCGGGCGGTTTACCGACTGCAGCAAAAGAGCCCTTTAAATTCTCCATACGTGCCGATCTGTCAAGCTTTGCCTGATTGACTGTCTTTTTAACTTTTTCCAGAAAAGTTACGCACTGCAAATCGATCCGTGCCGAAAGGCTTTTCGCCAACAGCTCGGCTTGATTATAACCGCGTTTTCTGAGACGTGATCTTTCCGTCGGCACAAAAGTTATACATTTCGCCTGCCAATCGGACATAAGCAGAACATCCAACATATATTCGCTCATAGGCTCGGCCAGATACCGAGCGTTTCCGTATTTAAGCCTGCGAACTATATCCACGGCATTCCCGTCGTAATCGACTGCAGAGCGCGCCTCGTCGAAATACAACGGCATTTCCGAACATTCGC
This sequence comes from uncultured Christensenella sp., assembly GCA_910585055.1. Classification (GTDB taxonomy): domain Bacteria; phylum Bacillota; class Clostridia; order Christensenellales; family Pumilibacteraceae; genus Anaerocaecibacter. The sequence goes on from CAJUBY010000008.1 coordinate 51,623, forward strand.
AGCAATAATCGCCTATACCGACTTTATGTCTACCGCACCTAACGCAGAAATTATCGTTTAACGAAAGCTTGCAGTCGGAACAAAGTCCGTACCGTTTCGGACTGATCTCCTTTCCGCAGACGATACACTTTATATCGCTCGGAAATAACAGCTGTATAAGTTCGTTTTTCAGAGAACGGTTCAATCGTCTTTGTGCTTAAGCGTTTCGCGTGCTATATACAACTCTTCGTTTGTGGGGATTATATAAACTTTGACCGCCGACTTGTCGGAACTGATAAGTATCTCCTTATCGCGCGGCGGATCCGCATTTTTGGTCTTGTCGAGATCGATACCCAAAAATCCCATGTTTTCGCAAACAGCTTCGCGCACGCACACAGTGTGCTCACCGATACCGCCGGTAAATACCAAACAATCGAGACCGCCCATAGCCGCGGCATACGAGCCTACGTACTTCTTTACTCGGTAAGAAAACATGTCGAGCGCAAGCATTGCGCGACTATTGTTTTTATCGGCAGCCGCTTCGAGGTCTCTGAAATCCGAACTGACGCCGCTTATACCGAGAACGCCGCAGTGCTTATTGAGATAGTCGATCATCTGATGAACGTCATATCCCTTTTTAGTCATTAAGAATTCGATGGCTGCGGCATCTATATCTCCGCAGCGCGTTCCCATGATAAGCCCCTCAAGCGGAGTAAGCCCCATCGAAGTATCGACGCACTTGCCGTCTTTGACCGCGCTTATACTGGCGCCGTTACCCAAATGGCACACAACGGTTTTTATCTTATCGGTACCCATAAGCGCCGATGCTCTGCCGGAAACATATGCATGGCTTGTACCGTGAAACCCGTATTTGCGAACTTTATAATTTTTGTAATCGTCGTAATCGATACCGTAAAGATACGCATATTCCGGCATTGTAGAATGGAACGTCGTATCGAATACCGCGACCATAGGTGCATCGGGCATGACTTCACGGCATGCTTTTATACCCATGATGTTTGCCGGCATGTGGAGCGGTCCGAGATCCGTATTTGTTTCTATAAGCTTAAGTGTGTCCGGAGTGATAAGCACGGAATCTTTGAAATTCTCGCCGGCATGAAGTACACGGTGCCCTACTGCGGCGATCTCCGACATATCGGAAAGCACGCCGTGATCGCTGTCAACGAGCGCATCGAGCACATACTTGATAGCTTCCTTATGAGTAGGCATTTTACCCTGTATTTTAACGGCGTTTTTTCCGGTGTGATTGAGTACCGCGCCTTCCGTTCCTATACGTTCGCAAACGCCTTTCGCCAAAACTTCCTGCGTTTCCGTTTGTATAAGCTGATATTTCAACGACGAACTTCCTGCGTTGATGACAAGTATTTTCATATTACCTCCGACAACACAAATAACCGCCGATTCACTCGGCGGCATTGCATTGTATTGTTCTATTTTTTAAGGAAATCCCGAGCCTTATCGTACTGTTCGGGTTTTAAGCTTTCGTGCAGTTCTTTGATTTTCTGCCTCTGTTCTTTTGTAAGATTTTTAGGCAGTTCTATATCGATCGTCACTAACAGATCGCCTTTCAATTGTTTTTTGGGGTTTTCCAAGCCTTGTTCTTTCAGTTTGAAAGTCATCCCACTCTGCGCACCTTCCGGCAATGTGAAAGCTATCTTATTCCCTTTAAGCGTGGGAACGAGAACTTTATCGCCCAAAAGCGCCTGACTGAACGCCACCGGTATATCGACAAGAAGATCGAGTCCTTTTCGGCGAAACAGCTTGTGCGGCAATACCGTAATGTTTAAGATAAGATTGCCGGCTTTTGTTCCGGTACGTGTGCGTTCGCCTTCGCCGGGTATGGTCATTATCTGGTTAGGTTCAACGCCCGGCGGAAACGTAATACGTAGATTGGAATTTTTGCGCATGGAACCGCGACCGCCGCACGACGTGCATGGTTCTTTTATGATCCTGCCGCTGCCGCCGCAGACATTACACGGTTTCATACTGACTACTCTGCCGAACGGCGTTTCCTGAGCATACCGGACCTTACCCGTCCCTCCGCAGTTGGTACATTTGACAAACTGCGTGCCGTTTTTCGCACCCGTTCCGCGACATGCGGCACAGGGTTCGAATCGGTTGACGGTAATCTCTTTCTGCGTACCGTACGCCGCCTCTTCGAACGTAAGCGTTACATTAAGACTTATATCGCCGCCGTTGCCGGAGCCGCCGCCCTGATGGCGTTCGTTGCCGAACATATTTACGAAGTCATCAAAAAAACTGTTACCGCGCGCACTTCCGGAGCCGCCGCTACCGCCGGCGGCGTTACCGAACCCGGCTCCGCCTCCGGACTGCATAGCGTCGTATTCGGCTCGTTTCTGCGAGTCCGAAAGCGTTTCGTACGCTTCGTTGATTTCTTTAAACTTGTTTGCTGCGGCTTCGTCGCCGGGGTGCAAGTCCGGGTGATACTGACGCGCCAACTTACGGAATGCCGACTTCAGTTCGTCGTCGGTAGCCGTTTTGGACACGCCCAACATCTCGTAATAATTCTTTGCCATTCTACGTCTCCGCAATCACAAAGATTGCCGTTGATTTATACCCGATCCGAAATAGCTTCGGGATTATATGTTACCGTTGTCGTCAACAAACTCGGGATTGTCGATAACGACGTCTTCCTCGGGCGGAGTTGCCGCGCCGCTCTCGTAAAGTTTGGAGAAAATATTATTGGACAGTTTCTGCAAAGTCTCTACGGCGTCGCGTATGGCTTCAAGCTCTTCCGTCTTGATGACTTCCTTAACGTTAGCCATTTCTTTGTTGAGCTCGTCTTTATCCTCTGCGGCAATGGTATCGCCGTTTTCACGCAGGAATTTTTCTATAGAAAACACAAGCATATCCGCCTGGTTTTTGGCTTCGACGACTTCTTTGCGCTGTGCGTCCTCGTCCGCAAACTTTTCCGCATCCTTAATGGCCTGCTGGATCTGCGCTTCGGTAAGGTTGGTAGAAGCCGTGACCGTAACACGCTGCTCTCTGCCCGTGCCTTTATCCTTGGCGGATACGTGCACTATACCGTTGGCGTCGATATCGAAAGTAACTTCGATCTGAGGAACACCGCGAGGTGCGGGCGGAATGCCGCCGAGCTCGAAACGCGCAAGGGTCTTGTTATGCGCGGCGATCTCGCGTTCGCCTTGCAATACGTGTATATCGACCGAAGGCTGATTATCGGTCGCAGTGGAAAACACCTGCGATTTTTTGGTGGGTATAGTGGTGTTTCTCGGAATAAGTTTGGTGAATATTCCGCCGACAGTCTCGATACCGAGCGAAAGCGGCGTAACGTCCAAAAGCAATACGTCTTTTACTTCGCCTGCGAGAACACCGCCCTGTATGGCAGCGCCGATGGCAACACATTCGTCGGGGTTGATTCCCTTAAACGGCTCTTTGCCGGAAAGCTTTCGTACGGCTTCGACTACGGCAGGGATACGAGTGGAACCGCCGACCATGATGACCTTATCTATATCGTTATTTGTGTAACCTGCGTCCGCCATAGCCTTTTTGGTAAGCTCTATGGACCTGTCAACGAGTTTTTGCGAAAGCGCTTCGAACTTTGCTCTCGTTATTTCGTACTCGAGATGTTTGGGACCGGTAGCGTCCGCCGTAATAAACGGCAGACTTACGGTAGTCTTTTGCGTTCCCGAAAGGTCGATCTTGGCTTTTTCCGCGGCTTCTTTGAGACGTTGCATAGCCATGCGGTCTTTGCTGAGGTCTATGCCCTGATCGTTTTTAAACTGCTGAACGAGATAATCGATTATTACCTGGTCGAAGTCGTCACCACCGAGGCGCGTATCGCCTGCCGTTGCTATGACCTCGAATACGCCGTCGCCTATCTCCAATATCGAAATATCGAACGTACCGCCGCCCAAGTCGTATATAAATACTTTTTGGCTGGCGTTCTGACCTTTATCGAGACCGTATGCCAAAGCGGCTGACGTAGGCTCGTTAATTATACGAAGTACGTCCAAACCTGCGATCCTGCCGGCGTCTTTGGTAGCCTGACGCTGCGAGTCGTTAAAGTATGCCGGAACGGTGATAACCGCTTGAGAAACAGTTTCGCCCAAGTACGCTTCCGCATCCTTTTTGAGTTTGGTAAGGATCATAGCGGATATTTCCTGAGGCGAATAGTCTTTTTTGTCTACATTGACTTTTTTGGACGTGCCCATATCGCGCTTGATCGAAATGATGGTTCTGTCGGGGTTGGCAACAGCCTGACGCTTTGCTACTTGACCGACAAGGCGTTCGCCGTCTTTTGCAAAACCGACGACAGACGGAGTGGTACGGCCGCCTTCCGCGTTGGGAATTACGACAGGCTCGCCGCCTTCGAGAACAGCCACACAGGAATTGGTAGTACCAAGGTCAATACCAATGATTTTGCCCATAAAATAGATCCTCCAAAATAATTTTAAAATTAATATATAGTACTAATTGGCTACTCGCACGACACTGTGCCGTAAAACGCGTTCGCCTAATTTGTAGCCTTTGTTGTAAACTTCCACGATCATATTTACTTTAGACGGGTCGGTCGTCTTTGTTTGCATGACCGCATTATGCATATTCGGATCGAATTGCATACCCAAAGCAGGTATTTCTTCCACACCGAAAGCGGTAAGTATATCCAAAACCTGACGGTAGATCATTTTTACGCCTTCCGCGACTTTTTCGTCGGGTATAGTCTGGATAGCTTGTTTAAGAACGTCCAACTCGGGTATAAGCTTTTCGAGTACCGCACAAATACCGTCCTCTTTTAGCTTTTTATTGGTTTCGTTCATACGCTTACGGTAATTGTCGAAATCCGCTTGCATACGGTTGACAAGGTTGGAAAGCTCTTCGGATCTTGCTTTTTCTTTAACGGCTATCGCCTGTGCGACGCTTAGCTGTTGAGTTGCGGCAGTCATTTGATTTTGCATGGCTTTAAACTCTTCCTGCGAAATCTCGACGACCGGCAATTCCCGAGTACGCTCTCTCGTCTTTTCGTCGTTCATTATATCCTCCGATACAAATATTTATTATTCGTCCCCATAAGCCTTTTCGGACGAATTATATTCTTCCGCGCCGCTGCTTTCCGAGCTTTCGCCCGCAGGCAACATCTGCACGGTTTTTGACAGATAATCAAGTACGGCTACGACCTTTGAATAATCCATTCGGATGGGACCTATAACGCCGGCGTTTCCTACCGGGACTCCGCCTATATTATACGACGCAGTAACTATAGCGCATTCCGGCATACCTTCCTTTATCTCGTTGTCTTTACCTATTTTAAATGATATGTTCATATCTTCCGAATTCTGAAGAACCGGCACCAGCTCTTCTTTTGCGTCCAAAAATTCGAGCATAGCCTTTGCTTTTTTCAGATTGGAATATTCGGGCTGTTCGAGTATTTTCGCACTTCCTTCGAGAACGATATCCGAAAACATTTCATCGTGAGAATAATTCTTTAATATCCGAATAATGGTATCGAATACACGTTCGTACTCTTTTTTTACCTGCTTGACTATGGCTTTCGGTTTATTTATCTCGCTTATTTTATGTCCGCCGAACACCTGTGTAACAAACTTCGATGCCTGATCGCAATATTCGTCCGTTACTCCGCTTCCTATATGTACAGTTGCATCTTTCAAAACGCCCAAATTTGTGACGACTATAACCAATGCCGTCGAATCCGTTATGCGTACGATTCGAATATTAAGCACCGTGGCGTCGTCCGCATTCTGAACGTACGCGACGGAAGTCAGATTTGTGATCTCCGACAAAACCTTTGCCGTAACTTTCTTATTGAAATAACGTTTAACGACTTTCAGCTCGGAACGGGTCAGCTTGCGGCGCGGCATCAATTTTTCGACATACAACCTGTACGCTTCCGCTGTAGGCACCCTTCCTGACGATGTATGCAACTGAGTAAGATACCCCATCTCTTCGAGCGCCGCCATCTCGTTACGGATGGTAGCAGACGACAGAGCCGGCAAATGCTTTTCTTTTATTTCCGAACTCGATACGGGCTGACAGTTTTCTATATAACCGTCTACCACCGCTTTCCTTCCTGCCCGTTAGCCCCATCCCAATCGATACGACCTTCCGCAAATTAGCAATCAATAGCTGTGACTGCTAAAATAATTTTAACATACACCTTGATCTTTGTCAATCGTTTTTTCGCCGAAATTTATATCTTTTTCCAAAATCGGTATGACACGGAAAAGACATATACAACATATCGACCTTGTTATTGTTTTATATACATATGAATATAGTAACACGTATAGAAAATCTACCGAATATGCACCGTAACAGGCTGTCGATATTTTTATTGCACACAGGGATCCGTAACATCACTTCGGCAAACCACAATATATAAAATTTCCGATTTCATATATTAAATAATATACTTCAGTCCGTCATCAATTCTTCTATAATACCGTTCATAACAAACATACGGTCGGGCGATATACTTATACCGGTTTCCGTCATTACGATCGAATTTTCCTGTGCGAGCCGAGTTAATATCGCGCTGTTTCTATCGCGGAAACAGTACCCGAAACGTTTACGGAAGTCGACTATATCTATACCTTTCGACGTACGCAAACGCAACATGACATATTCGTTATAAAGATCTTTTTCGGATAGCACCGTCATCCGCACAGACGGATCGGAAATATAACTGCATATATCGTCGGAATGACTGTATCTTATATATTCTCCGTCATACCCGTGTGCGGCGGCGCCGAAACCGAAATACGGTTCGCAGTTCCAATACTTGTTATTGTGTCTGCTCTGTCTTCCTTTCTTAGCGAAATTACTTACTTCGTAACGTTCGAATCCGTATCTTTCCAGTAAAGGCAAGGCACGGTCGTACATATCGGCTATATCATCGTCAGCCGTACGGTACCCTTCCGAAAACAACGGTGTACCGTCTTCTACGGAAAGCGCGTACACGGAAATATGACTGCAATGATCGGAGGCAACCGAAATAGACCTATCCATATCTTCCGCAGTCTGTCCGGGCAGCCCAATTATGATATCGGTGGAAATATTATCGAAATGTCGGCTCAGCATATCTATGGCTCTTTTATAGCATGCAAAATCGTGCGCCCTGCCTATTTTTTTCAAAACAGCATCGTCCGACGACTGCATTCCCAAACTTATGCGGTTTACGCCGCAATTTTTACATTCGTAAATAAAATCCGCCGTAACGCTTTCCGGATTGCATTCCACAGTGATCTCGGCATCACGTCCGATCCCGAATGCGGAATGGACCGATCGCAGTATATCTTCGAGAGCGCCGTTGTACAGACAAGACGGAGTGCCTCCGCCTATATAAACCGAATCCGCAGCGCCGCCGTTCGTACATGACGATATCTCTCGCAATAAAGTTTTTACATATGCATGTTGCAATGAAAGATCGGGCGTAGAAACAAACGCGCAGTATTTGCATTTCGACCTGCAAAACGGTATATGGATATAAATACCGCTCGCTTTATCCGCACGTTGCTCCGTCATTTTTTATCGTCCAGTTTAAGTACCGACATAAACGCTTCCGACGGGATCTCGACGGTACCGAACTGCCGCATGCGTTTTTTGCCTTCCTTTTGTTTTTCCAAAAGTTTTTTCTTACGCGTAACGTCGCCGCCGTAGCATTTCGCCAAAACGTCTTTACGCAACGCCTTTATGGTTTCACGCGCAATTACCTTACCGCCTATCGCCGCTTGAATGGGTATCTCGAACAGCTTGCGCGGAATGACGTCCTTTAATTTTTCCGCCATTGCTCTGCCGCGTCCGTAAGCTTTGTCGCGGTGAACTATTATACTCAACGCGTCGCATATTTCTCCGTTCAATAAAATATCCAGTTTAACGAGATCGCTCGGTCTGTACCCTGCCTGTTCGTAATCGAAACTGGCATAACCGCGTGACCGACTTTTAAGTCCGTCAAAAAAATCGTACACTATTTCGTTGAGCGGCATAGTGTATGTCAACAGAACACGGGTCTTTTCGATATACGTCATATTTATATACTCGCCGCGCTTATCCTGACACAGATCCATGATAGGACCTATGTACTCGGGCGGAGTATATATGGACGCCGTCACCACAGGCTCTTCCGTTTTTTCGATCTCTCCGGCAGGCGGAAGATTGGACGGATTTGTAACTTCGGTCATGCCCGAAGCGGTGTAAACTTTATACACAACTCCCGGCGCGGTCGTTATTATATCCAAATCGAATTCGCGTTCAAGCCGCTCTTCGATGATCTCCATGTGAAGAAGTCCCAAAAAACCGCAGCGGAATCCGAAACCCAGCGCCGAAGAAGTTTCCGGTTCGTAAAACAGCGACGCATCGTTAAGTTTAAGGCGTTCGAGCGCATCCTTTAGATCTTCGTAACGCGAGCCGTCCGCAGGATAAATACCGCAATACACTACAGGCTTTACCTTTTTATATCCGGGGCAAGGTTCGCAGGTAGGATCGTCTGCCGACGTGATAGTATCGCCTGGCGCCGTATCCGCGATCGATTTTATAGATGCGCATAGATATCCGACGTCCCCGGCGGACAGCGCCGGGACCGATACGGGCTTCGGCTGAAAAACCCCTACTTCCGTAACATCGTAAACTTTGCCGTTGGACATCATCGTTATGCGGTCGCCGGACTTGACCGATCCGTCGACTATTCTTATAAGACACACGGCGCCTTTGTAATTGTCGTAATACGAATCGAATATAAGCGCCTTTAACTGCTTGTTCGCATCGCCGTTCGGCGACGGAACTTTTTCCGCGATCGATTTAAGAACGGCATCGATGTTTATACCCTCCTTAGCCGAAATACACGGCGCATCGTCGGCGGGAAGTCCGATTATGTCTTCTATCTCCGCCTTGACCTCTTCCGGACGCGCGGCGGGCAGATCTATTTTGTTTATTACCGGAACGATCTCGAGATCGTTGTCCAGAGCCAGATACACATTGGCAAGCGTCTGCGCTTCGACGCCCTGTGCGGAGTCTACGACGAGCACCGCTCCTTCGCATGCGGCAAGAGACCGCGATACCTCGTAAGTAAAGTCGACATGCCCCGGAGTGTCGATAAGATTAAATGTGTACCTTTCCCCGTTATGTTCGTAAAACATACGTACTGGCGTGAGTTTTATAGTTATTCCGCGTTCTCGTTCAATATCCATGCTGTCCAGCATTTGATCGGATAATTCACGCTTGGTAAGCGTTGACGTAAACTCCATCAAACGGTCCGCCAAAGTCGATTTACCGTGGTCGATATGCGCTATAATACAAAAATTGCGAATAAACTTCTGCCTGTCCATATAGAAATTATAGCATATTCTTCGAAAAACAGCAATAAAAAATAATAATCAGTGTAAAAATTCACGAAATTCTTTAAATCAGCCGAAAATCTATTGTAAAAAATTTTTAAAGATGATATAATTGTATCAAATAACTAATAAGGTTACTTCATGGAAACTAAAACTTCATGGGTCGTCAGTAAACCCATTGCCCACAGAGGACTGCACACTTACGAATATCCCGAAAATTCTTTACCGGCTTTCGAGAATTCGGTAAAGAACGGGTTTGCCATCGAGCTCGACGTTCGTATCATCGACGATCAAAATATAGTCGTTTTCCACGATGACAAGCTTAGTCGCATGACCAACCGCGACGGATATGTCGCAAATCTCAAAACTTCCGATCTTAACGAAATAAAGCTTTTGAAAACCGATTACGGTATTCCCACTTTCGAACAGCTGCTGGAAACCGTCAACGGAAAAGTTCCTATTCTTATCGAGATAAAAAAAGTCGAGCAGTCTTTTTTATTGGAAGAAAAAGTTATCGATATGCTTAAATCGTATTCCGGCGAATGCGCCGTGGAATCATTTGATCCGTCTTCTATGGAATTCTTTTACAAAAACGCGCCGCATATCATGCGCGGACAGCTCTCGGCATATTTCCACCGTTCCGACGACATGCCTCGACGCGAAAAGAAACGCCTTAAAAAGCTTAAGTACAACGACGTTTCCCACCCCGATTTTATTGCGTACAATGTTAATAACCTGCCCAATAAATACGTAACGGGTACGGGTCTGCCCGTTGTCGCATGGACCGTTCGCAGCGAATCCGAAGCGCAAAAAGCGCTGGCGCATTGCAATAATTACATTTTCGAAGGTTTTATTCCGCTTACCGATAACGGATCTTCGGCAGAATAAGCTTTACCGTAAACGCAAGATTATGGGCAACAAGATCTTCGCCGTATTTAAAAAACAAACGACTGTCGAATTACTTAAATCGATCGCGGTCGGACTTGCGTCCAATGCGGTTGATTTTTTGTTGACCGCTATTTTTCTTTACGCGTACGGACACGAATATTATAACGGATTTATGGGCGTTTTCAGCGGTGCCACAGTCGGAAGCTCCGTTTATACTCCGCCGGTATCGGTATATATAACCGGAACTGTTATAGGGTTTATTTGCGCAGTTTCGGTTAACTATTTGCTATCCTCGCTGTTCGTATTTAAATACGGCA
>CAJUBY010000009.1:0-30184 GCA_910585055.1 uncultured Christensenella sp.
TAAAGCGCACTCGGTATTCGTAGCCCGCCACTACGCTGTCGCCTAATTCTTGACGTAAGAACGGCAAAAACCAATCTTTGCTTTTCAGATACTCGGCTTTTATTCTCGCTTTCCGCTCGTCGTCGGCGGCACAAATAATGCGTTTGACAAATTCTTCCTTTAACCGTTCGCCGCGTGCAAATCGCCTTTTGTTCTCGGCTTGCTCGATTTGGTAGTCTTTATACTTTTCTTTCTCGTCCGCCGACAAGTATTCGTCATCGTCGATTAGGTCGGCAATCTTTGTTGCGACTTCTTTCCATTTCAATGTTACGACGCATAGTTCGTTGTAGTCCTTGTCCCGCCGACGGTAACGCATACCTTTTCCGTCGTGCCAATACTCCAACTCGCCGCCACCGCCGCCCGTGCCGAATTGCTTTTTCAGAAAGTCCGCAAACTCCTGTATCGTCGGGTTTTCGTGATACTTGTCCACTATGGGATACTTGTACCCATGCAGTTTTAAGCCCTGCTCGGTCAAGACTTCTTCGGGCGTTTTCTCCTGCGTTTTGCCGTCAAGCAAGTCAAAGAAAGTAAGTTGCGGCTTTTCCTTGCGCTTTCTGTCCTTTATCCGCGTTTGCGATTTCTGCCTTACTTGTGGACGCTCTTTTTCTTCTTCGGCGGGTACGTCGTCTTGCTCGTCTATATACTCGTCATAGTCCGTGTTTGTCGTCCAATTTTCAAGCCCGTCGTCATCATCGCGCTCGTCTTGCTCGTCGTCGTATTCGTCCGAATAATCGTCATCTATGGGGAATCGGGTATCGATCTCGCCCACATGGTCGGGTTGGTCGTCGTCCGGCACAAACTGTTCGTCGCTGTCGAACGGACTATTCCCGTCGTCGCCCGTTTCGATAAGTTCGGGTTTAGGCTTTTGCGCTTCTTCGTTTTGTGCAAACGCTTCGGCGTGAGAAAGAATATATTTCGGCTCTTCCTTGCCCTCGACTATTACAACGGGGTGCTTCTCCAATAATTTCTCTATGTACACATCGACTGCGTGATAACCGACGCCGCACATAGGTACTCGTTCGGGCAAACCGACTTCACGCCCTACAAGCGTCAAGTTGAGTTCGTCTGCCGCCGTCGTTGCGCTATCTCCAAGCATTTCGTAGAAGTCGCCCAAGCGCGTCATCACGATTGCTTGCGGGTATTTTTCCTGTACGGTCAAATACTCTTTGTAGTACGGCGTGAGTTGCGGCTCGGCTTCCGTCTGTTCGACGGTTTCAATAGGTTGCTCCGAAATTATAGGCTCGTCCGATACGGTTTCTTCGTCTACGTCGTCAATGACTGCGACTTCATTTTGTTTCGCTACATACGCTTCCTCGATTTCCTTGTGCAGAAAGTCCGTAAAGCCGCATATATCTTTGAACAACTGTGCATTGTCCGTTAAGTCGCCCGTCATACCGTGCATGGTTATTCCGTTTGTTTTCGGAAAGCCTGTTTTTGAATACAGCGAAAAGGTTACGCCCTCCAATATTAAGCGGTTGCGTTCTTCGTCGTCCGTGAAGTAGCCGTTTTCTTGCAAGTACGTTGCAACCCCGACGTGGATCTTCCTATAATCGCCGCGCAAGTCCGCGTCCATTTCCGTACCGTTCAGTATGTCAAGACCGTTGAGCAATCGCTTTATAGGGTAAACAAGTCGCTTGTACCGTTCCTCGCCGTGCGTATCGTTCGCGTCGAACACAAACTGCTTGTAACCGTCCGTATCGTAATACGGTATTCCTTTACAACCGCGATTGACGCGCCGTCCCATCGCGTTCCACTCCTCGAACGAAAAACACACGGAAGCGGTCGGGCGCGTTATGATTATCTGACAAGCGTCGTGCAGACTGATATGCGGGTTTTGCGCCGCGAATCGGTAAAAGTCTTGTATCTTGTCGCCGTCCGTGAGCATTTCTTGTATCGCCGCGTTACGACTGCTTAACCTGTTCTCACTCATTCATTTCCCCCTTTTTGTTTGTATTTGCCGAACACCCCCCACCATATTTTTTTGCGTTTTCTGTTCGACGGAAAGTACAAAACGCCAAACGCCGCTTCCGCGCCCATAAGATACACAAGGCTCTTGATTTGCTCTTGATTGAATTTTTCGCGTTCGCGTAGTTTGCGCTTAAATTCATCGGGCGCAAGTCCGAGTGCCTTTGCTACATAGGGTTGCGTGTGGTCGTTGTCGTATATCCATTTTTTCAAATGATACTTTTTGAGTACATAGCCGTCCGACAAAACGCTTGACGCCGCTTTAATAGAGTTTGTTTCCGATACGGATAAACTTTGCTTTGAAGTCATCTACCGTTCCCTCCTCCATGTCTACAAGCGACAAAAACGCCCACTCGCCCAACTCGTTGTACATTTCCCGCGCAAGGTCGTAGCCGAGCGCACAACCGTTTTTCAAGTGCTTGTACGCATACTTGCCGCCGCCTAACTTTTCGAGCATTTTACTCGGTGTTACGCCGTTGCGTTTGGCGTAGTTTTCAAACTCGTCGATTTTTAATTTCATGTATGTACCTCCCAAATGTGTTTACAGTCTGTCAAGTAGGTCAATGTTCTTTTCACACTCATACTCGCCGAAGTCTACGAAGTCCACCGCATCCACGCCTATATCCATGTATAGCCGCATAAGCATTTCACGGGTAATGTGCTTACCCGCTTTGTATTCCTCGTAGTCCTCTGCCGTATATCCGAGAGACTCAAACAGTTCAGTCCCGCTCTCGTACCCTTGCTCTATTGCATAGGTTTCAAACTCGTTTATTTTGAGTTGCATTTTGCCGTTTCTCCTTGCTTTCGGCGGTAATGTTCTTACCCCCTTCACTTAACCAAGCACACTTTTATGCGAAAATATAGACGCGGCGGCAAAATTTTTTTTATTTTCTTATGATTTTTTTCAAATTTGCTATCGCTCGTTCCAATGTTACCGATATTGTCGCTTGCGCCACGCCCAATATTTCCGCAACTTGCTCCTGCGTTTTTCCCTCAAAATAAATGAGTTGCACCAATTCTTTTTGGCGCGGCGTGAGTTGCGCGATGGCTGCATACAATTCCTTTTTATCTTCTTCGGCTATGTAATTCTGTTCCACGTCCAAGCGGCGATCTTCCATGTCCACGCCTTCGTCGTTCATTCTGTCTAACGACAGATTGTTACCGAGCGCGTTATGCCCCGCAAGCGCATACGGACACTCGCGGCAATCTTTTTGACAGCGTACAAGGTTGCCCTTTTTGCCTTTTACCTTGCACCGAAAAGCACGTTGCTTTCTGCGGCGTTCCGCCCTTATAGGTTGAATATAAGCGCGGTAAACCGCTTCGCTTACTTCCACTTCTTGCCCTTTGACTTTGAGATAAAATCTCTTGTTTTGGTTTTCCATTTTTGAATCCTCCGATTTTTTGTCTAATTAAAATAACAATCGGACAGATTCCAAGCCCCATAAAAAGAAAAAGCCCGACTGCGTTTGGACTAAACGCAATCGGGCAATATCTGTTTTTGGGCGCAAAAAAACACGCCCCACAAGAATAAGCCCTTAATGGGTTTAGTCCTTGTGAGGCGTGGATAGTTTCTTTTTACGGATAACTTCTGTTTCTACACAACTTCGCGCATCCGATCTCGCCGGCTTTACTCTCCTCCTGTTTCAAGGCTACCTCTGTCTATCTGACAATGCGCGGTTATTAGAATATTTAATTGTAAATCGTTTGTACTTTTAATTTGCCGCTGTCATTCGTAACGGCTGTTCCCTTAAAGGCTCGACACTCAATCGCATACGCCCGCTTTCGTCAATATCTGCAAGCACGGACGCGCCGCAATGCGGGCAGGTGATAACAATGCCCGTACACTTCTCACAACCGTCCAACAGTTTCGTCTGACACGATGGGCAAGCCAATGGATTCTTTCTTTTTGCCATAAATACCTCCATTCCCAAAGACAAGCACTTTTGAATTTAACGAACTACTTTGTTACGGTTTGGGCATCCTATAACGTAGTACATCAATGCTTGTCCGATTATATATCTTGTTGCGCGGGGCTATGCGCAACTCAATACCGATTTAATAAGTTTTGATACAGCCTACTAACACGCCTTGTATTTCGCAATTATCTACGACTATATCTTTCATTTCCTTGTTTTCGGGGTGTAATACGATTTTGCCGTTTCTATGGTAAAGTCGCTTTAATGTGTTTTTCCCGTTCGTCAAGGCAACCACGATTTCTCCGTCATGCGCGTAGTCTTGCTTTCGTAAGACAATTAAATCTCCGTCATTGACTCCCGCTTCGATCATACTGTTACCGCTTGCGTGCAATGCAAACAGTTTCCCGCCGCCGAACAGCGCACGCGGCAACTCAAAACTTTCTTCTATATGCTCTATCGCAAAACTCGGCTCTCCGCAAGCAATCGCACCGATAAGCGGCGCAATCGTCGTTTCGCCTTTATCCAACTGCGACGGCAATTCTATATTGCCGAGCCTTGTCCGCTGTATTCTGCCCTCTCTTTCCAAAGCAAGCACATACCGTTGCACAAGATTTAATGAACTCATACCTATAAAGTGCATAATGTTTCGATAACTCGGCGACCTTCCGTTCTCCGTTTGATACTCCTTTATATATTGTTCCATTCGACATAGCGTATTTTGATTTAATGTCCTCATCTGTGCAAACTCCCTTAATTGAACATTGCGTTCAACTTTGTTTGTGGACGCATTATACCATAAAAAACCTATCGTTTCAAATTTTCATTGCCCATAAACGGGCAATGAACGTACTTTTTGAAAAATTTTTGTGCCTAAAATAAAAAAAGCCCGACAAGGCGATTGAGCCTTATCGGGCTTTCAGATAAATTGTAAATTAGCGCAATGTTAATTTTCAGATATAAAATTCAATGTGTATTGAATATCTTCTTTTAATAATGTTAAAATCAAGGTTTTAATTTTTGAACCGTCATTGTGTTTTGTTAAAGATACATTTATATTTCCCGATAATTCATTTACAGTAACTTTATATATCACCGTTTCAATACCAATTACATCAACCTTATTGTAATTACCGACAAATGAATTATTTGTATTAGCGGTATCCGATATTGTAATATTTCCGTCTTTTGCTACGAGAACAACGTCTACAACGGGAATGTTTGTATCTTCCGTAGCCCACGCATTGTTTCGAGCAATTATTTCACTTTCTTGATTTTCAATATTAGCGCGTATCGCTACTTGTAATTGCCAATTTGTATTTTCAATGTTTACATTTGAGTTGGTGCAAGCGCAAAGTACGCTGCTTAAAATCAACATAATTACCGCTATTATCGGAATAATAATTTTTTTCATAAAATTTGCCCTTTGCTAAATTACTGTTTATCGCTCTGTTTGAGCGTTTTTATTATATCAAATTTCAACACTAAACGCAAGGACACGCCGCCTAATATTCCTCTTTGATTTTCGCCACGAACGCATTAAACTGTTCATTAACGGTCTGCGGCGAGAGTATTCGCATTTTACCTTGAGTCCCCACTACCCACGCAAAAAATGTTTTGCTTACTTGTATAGGTACTTTCAGTCTGTATGTATCGTCATCAACTTTGACAATATTCACGTCCTCGCCGAATTTATCAAACACATCGTCGAGCATCGCCGTATCGAATTGTAACGTAATCTCTTGTTCGTCGCCGCCGAACATAGAAAACACGCGCTGACGGTACTTTTCTATATCGAAGTCGGCAAATTCTTTCCGATACGCGCGATCCGTCGCTTCTTCTTGCGCTTCCGTCATTCTGTCTATACGGTAGGTTGCCGTTCCGTCATGCTTATTGTCATAACATACAAGGTAATAGTTGTCTTTGTTCCATACGACCACAAGCGGGTCAACAATATACCGTTCGCCGCCGTTCCGATATACTCTATTCTTTTGATAGTCTAACGAATAATACTTGAACGACACTTGCTTATTATTTGCTATGGCTTGTTTTAGCGTATCAATGGTATAAATTATATACCGATTATTCCGCTTTGGCATTGTACCAAAGCGTGCGGCGGCAGTCAATTCCGTTGCTTGAAAGTCGCCCATTGTAGTCATCAGTTTATTCGTTAGCGTTTGCTTTTGGGTTGCGCTCAATTTAGACGCTTGCACTGCATCCGCAAGAAAAGCAATCTCCGCGCCGTCAAAATGACGGCTGACAACGTAATAATAGTGATACTTTTTCTTGTATGTCAGCACCTCGTAACCATACTCGTTCAATAGGGCTATATCTTGTAACAGTATCTTGCGCGACACCGCTATTTTCTTTTCAGCAAGCAAAGCAATAATCTCGTCGGTGTTAAAGGCGTGATTTTCGTCGGTGTGCCGACAAAGCAAGTCATACAATACAAGCAATTTAATTTTTTGTTCAACAGTTTTTGCCATTTTTACTCCTAATTTAATATGCCAAATCGTGCTAATACACGATTTGGCATATTTTTTCATTTAGCCGTTATAACTTCCGGATGAATATGAAGTACCATTAGCACCTTTGCTACCATTTGACGCCCATGTGCCGCTTCCTCCGCTACCGCCTGTTCCGACAGTACCACCGTAAGCATTGCCACCTTTTCCGCCATTACCACCATGAGCAAAAATTATATGTGAACTACTTCCATTTCCGCCTTTTCCGCCGTTATAACCGTCGCCGCCACGACCACCATTTAATCCATGTCCTAATGATCCCGGATCGCCACCATTACCGCCGTTGCCACCATCTCCATGTCTTGCTCGTGTGCCGTCGCTGTTCAAACCGCCTATTCCGCCATTACCGCCATTGCCACCCGCAGAAGGTTTTCCATTATTGCTTGTATCATTATGTCCGTTACCGCCGTTGCCGCCATGTCCGCCGACACCGCCGACTCTTCCATTGCCACCATTGCCGCCATGTCCGCCATTAGCACCTTTTTCGCCGTTTCCGCCGTTGCCACCCATGCCACCGGTACCGTTTAAGCAATTACCACCGTTTCCGCCGTTGCCACCAGCTCCACTTTTTCCAGGCGCATGGGTAAAACCACCGTCGCCACCGCGACCACCATTACCACCGCGCGATGTCGTAAGTACACTTATACCATCACCGCCGTTGCCGCCATTGCCGCCCGCTCCACCATTATAATCTTGATCTCCGCCGGGAATAGTGCCGCCCTTACCTCCTGCACCACCGTTTCCTCCGATATAGCCACTACCGCCATTGCCGCCATTGCCGCCCGCTGCAGCATGATGTCCCGGAGAAGTAGATGTGCCTGTTGGAGCCAACGATTTCGGGGAACCATTTCCTCCGGCACCGCCGTCACCACCATTGCCACCGTTACCATAATTAGCCGCATAAGCTGTTATACCGGAAGGTATAGCGGCATTACAAGTATATCCCGACGCGCCGCCATTTCCGCCATTGCCTCCCTTTCCACCAACGGTAGGATATTCAAAAATAAAATTGTAGCCAGACCATCTCGACACACCATTTGCACCAGGCGCACCTTGATATCCATTACTACCGTTACCGCCTTTGCCTGCCGTTAATGTATAAGTGCCATTGCCCTTTTTAACCAAACTCGAACAATTTAGCGCATTGCCGCCTGCTCCACCATTATTACCATTTTGACCGTATGATGTAGTAGCCGCACCGTTCGCTCCCGCACCACCAACAAAGCTTGTTCTTCCGCTATTACCTATTGATATAGTGCTTGCTCTAACAGCATTTGTTCCTGTCATTATAGAAGCCGTACCCACATTACCTTCTACGGTTAAATTGCCATTCCCTATAATGTCCAAATTTTTGCAATCAATCAAATAATAACTACTCGTCAATTGCCCTTTAATTGTTACCGTATTTTTAACTTCAAGTGTTAACGTACTTCTGTTTGATTTCAACGCATAATTCGATGATACACTTTTTATATTTACATTATCTAAATATAGATAACCGACATTTGTCCCATCGTAAAGCACGCTTAAATTAGTCAATTGATCGCCATCGTTAAGTATGAATGCCGCTCTGACCTGCGAAGGGATAGTAATAGATTGACAACTTGAATTGGAACTCAAATCTATAACGATTCTTGAATAACTCTTTGCATTTTCGTAGTTATACGACCCAATTCCGTTATAACGTTGCACATTGTACGGAATAGTAGTGCTTCCCGCCAAAGTTTTAACATTTACTGTATATTGATTGTTTCCGCATTTATAAACCGCTTTCATTTTAGAAATGTTCGTGCTTTCAAAAATCGGCAATTTAATAGTATCACACGTTTTTGTTGTCCATGTATAAGTCGTCCCATTTAATTCAAAGCTCATCGACACAAACGTATCCGTCGATACTGCGGAATTATCCAAGCCGCTTCTCGTTGTTAATTTGTAAGAATAATCGCTCAACTCGGCTGTGGCATAGTACGGAAATTTAACAGTTAACGTAACGCTATATGCGCCATAATCATCCTCAAACCACAAAACCACAATTTTATCTTCGGCAGACGCATTATACGCTATTTTCAATTTTCCGTTACTAATTGACGCAACATTATTTGCATTTTGAGTATCACTAATTCTCATTACGGAATTTTTGATTGTAGCATCATCATTATAAGTAATTGAAATTGAAGATTCACTATTCATTAAAATATTTACTTTATCGCTTACTGTTCCTTTATTATACACACGTTGATTGCCGACATCGATATACTCGATTTTAGTGGGAACAACAAGCAAAATAGATGTATCAACCGATTCTTGATTTACACAATCTACTGCAATATAATATGTGACCCCCGCTTTCATAGCGACAGCATATTTTGTTTTCAATACTTGCATATCACTAGTATTTACGTTTTCGATATCAACATCAACCTTATTAAAACTCGAGTCAAATACCGACACATCATATTTAGTCTGATTTGTAGATGCAAATGTAAGATAGTAAGTTTTAGTGTTTTTACAATCGTATTTAAGCACAACACCTTTCTCGTTCGTTAGTCTAACATTTACGGATGCCCCGTTATCATATATATTGATATTATCAAATTCTATTTGTTTTTGCGGCATTATTTTGATTGCTGTTCTCGTACCACCGCTTATGCTAATTTCAAGTAAGTAACGCCCTTGCGACAATGACATGATTTTCGCATCTGCATCGGCATTAAATGTACTGATAACAGAATTATTTTCATCGTAAATTTTAATTACTGCGCTTACAGAATTAGCACTGTAAGTGCGAAAAGCATATTTATCGTTACTATCTATGTCGATAGCATATACTCCTGCACTGACTGTTTGATTAACATTAAACGATAAACTCGGCGCATCAAGTAAAACTTTTACGCTATAATTACTGCCGCTTGCTCCGTTCAATTTCAAATAATATACTTGACCGGCAGTCAAAGTGTTATTTATTCTCTGCAACTTGGTGTTATACCATTGAACAGAATCATTTCCTACAACTTTATAACTCCCTGTCCTGTTAGGTGTAAACTGCAAGAAAGCAAAACCCGTATTATCAAACTTGCCGGACATGGGACTTATTTGCGGCGATACAGAAACGGTATAAGTGTTAGATCCGCTTACACCCACATAATAGCGTTTACCTTGTTCAACAAACAACGGCAATGTCATCCGATCCATGTATTCATCGAACACCACTATATTTGCATTGCTCTCAATATTGACAACAACATCCGTATCAACACTTATAAAGCTATGCAAAATATTCGTTGAGTTTTTTGTCAAGTTATTTATTCCAAACGATAATGCTTGCGGTTGCGGACGGCAAAGTACATCTACCGTCATTGCGGCTGACGGCTTTATTTCAACATAATATGTAGCGTTTGCACTTAAAGATTGTGACAAATTGACCTTATTATCGCTATATAATGTCAGCTCGTCCAAATTGCTATCCAATATTCGCGCCGTTACAGAATACTTTCCGCTAATATCAAAACTATAAGCCGAAGTGTACTCGGGAGAAATCTTATAAATTTTATTGGTAACACAATCAATACTTTGTTGCTTGCCGTAAGATAATGTTTCGACGTCGTTTATAGATACGGTAATTGTAGCATCGACCGCATTATTATTCTGTATTTTTATATAATATCTATCGCTATACTTTGCAACAAACGATCCACTCGGATTCATACTTTTGTATGTATGGATAATAGCGTTATTTCTACTACCTTCCATAACTGTAATATCAAGCTCACCATTATATGCAATATTATAATCGTATGCGGAAGGACGTGTATTCAAGATTGAAATAAATTCGGTTTCACCCGCCTTGACCACAAATGTTTTAGTTTCGCCCGGCTTCATTTCGCAAGGCGTAAAAGTAACGCCTAATTTGTATCGAACAATATTAGGATATACTTCGGCGGCATTCGTATAAATTTTATACACTTGCCCTTTTTTCAATGTTGCTTTAACGCACTGATTAATACCGTCATCTTTTAAGGTGCCACGCGCAATGATGATATTATCAGCAGTTGCAAGATAAACTTGATTTTTAATATTCCCGTAAGTTTCAAATGTATATTCCCCGCTTTCGGGCGCAACAAATTTAAACCGAGCTTGTCCGTTAGGTAACAGATAAACTTCTGCTTGCTCTTCATCGGATAAAGTCATAACTTCATCATCATTATAGGTATTGCTAAATGTATTAGTCTTAATATCGTCATATAGTGTTTTAACGCCGCTTATAAGAGAGCCTGTATCCTCCACAATATCAAATTGCATTTGTTGCGTTAAACGGAAGTCCCAATTTTGGGTCTTATTTATAAAATACTTGCTCGTAATATAGCAACCATCTTGTATTCCAAATAAAATAGGTTCGTCCTTTGGCGTTTCCAAAATATTAACCATATCTTTCAAGAGATTATCATATTTTGCCAATTGGTCGAGTTTGCTTATATCTTCTATGCTATAGCCGAAATCATCCTCGTTTGTCAATTCTTCTGTAATCCCATTTATTCCGTCGGCATAGTTTATAGCCGCTTCGGCAAATGATTTAACATCGGAAATAACACCCATGACTTTATCTGCATACGGTATTAAACCGATTAACTGCTCGGCAGTATATTTTATAAATTTATCCGGTGCCATCATTGCGCTTACACCTTTATAACCGTAATATGTACCGATAAAAAACGCGCCGTCGTCTTCTGACGCAACATATTCTTCGTCACCGAAATTCAAATGATGTTCATTATATACGGAAGCTCCGAAAGACACATTATGCAAATATATTTTTCTCAAATCGGATAATCTTCTATATTCATTATCGTCCACGTTGCGCTCAAGCTGTGCCTTCCCGTTTTCTTTATTATACCTATAATTTTCATAATATATGGGTGTAATTTTCGTTTCGTAATGCCCGCCGACATTGCTATTGTCACTATCTATATCCGTGTTTTTTACACTGTAAAGATATAAGAAATAAACATTTCTATCGGCATTATAATCTAATAAAAATCCATAATGCTGTCCCAAATAACTATACTGACCGGGATTGTCAAATAAAGATTGGGGAACAATAGAAAATAACCACTCATCATAAATATCGTCGGATTCACATTTTTGTCCGATCTTAAAATGTTCATTTATATAATTAGAATAATCTGTTATCGTATGCTCTGTGCCATTTATATTAAATTTCTCATGCGACGTAAATTCGGCACATTCATCTTGCCAACTAATTGTAGTAGCATCTTCCGCATAAGCGGCAAACGCTCTATTGGGAACAGCTATCAAAGTTATGGCACAAACAAACGACATTACTATTGTTAAGAGTGCTATCCCTATCTTTTTGGATGTCTTTGTCATGGTTACGTTCTCCTTAAATTTTTTATTTTTTACGCAATGCGTGTTGTGCATATTTCAAAGCAACTATATCCTGTTAAATACCGTAAATATTCTTCTTTTATGCCTGTGCTTAAGGTGTATTCTTTGTTTGCTTCTAAATCTACTTCAAGAAAAATGTTGTTGTCATGTTCGTTTTGTGTCCCGCTTTTGATACCGGATATGCTTAAATACTTCAATCTTAAGATATCAAAATCTACGGTTTCAAATCTATATGTTCCGCTTTCAGGGACAGTAAATTTATAGTGTTTTGTTGTATTATTATAAAAACTTATACTAGTTCTATCTATCTCTTCCTTGCTTAGTTCAACTTTTAAGTTGTTTTCTATATTGAATTCTCCGTATATATCTAAATGTACGGTTAAAGTTGTTGAATTTAACTCTTTCGCAGGCTTTTCAACAAAATACTTTATATCATAACATCCAATTCCCGATGGCGTTACTTTCATCGTATTACCTCGCACTGCAAGGTGTTCTTTTTCGGGATCTACTATATTTCCATGATACTTATACCTTACCTCCAACGGATATGCTTCACCCGTATAAGGCAAATCCCAAGTTACCGATTTCCAATTAGTTCCGCTACATACCCATTCGCCTGTTATAGGATGCTTTACTTCAATATATAAATTATCGTCACTCGAACACGCTGTAAGTCCGAATGCTCCAACTACAACCATTAACATCGAAAGCAGTATTGCAACACGTTTTTTCAACTCAAAATCTCCTTTGATGACACTGTGTCATTTGTGCTGTAAATAAAAAACAGCGATTACACTGTGTCATTGTATGTATAATAGCACTTAATAGTCCCTTTGTCAAGAGAAATGCGTAACTTTTTCAATTATTTATTATGCAAATACCCTTTGAAAAATTCGGTTTGCATTTTGAATTTATTTATGGTTTCATCTCTCATAGAAAAATTTGCAAATATCGCATTTAGGCTGTGCTTAAACAAGATAAACAAAATTTCAATAATGTTCATTACATTCTCACCGCATCTGCCGTCAATGTATGCTTTGATTTCATCCATAATATTATTAAAGGACTGATATTCGTCTATCGGGGTAAGTTTAATTCCTATTGCCACATTGCGCACAATATCCTCATAACCGTATTCGATTATATCTTGCACTATAATATTTATAACTTCATGAAAAACATCGACTATATCAAGATTCTGTCCCTGCAAAAGTTGTTGTAATTTATACCCGCTATGAGCGTGTATGTCGGCAAAAACATACTCGAACAAATCTTTCTTATTTTCAAAATACACGTACAGACTTGTACGAGTAACGCCCGATTTATCGGACACATTTTTGAAAGTTATTCTATCCAACGGCATTGTTCGTAACAACTCTAACGATGCCTGTTTAATCGAATTGCGTTTTTCTTCGGGTAGATTGTTGAATATTTCAGTCGGCATAATGCACCTCTCATCATTCCAATTATACATATTCCAAACGGTTTTGTCAATTACACCGTGTAACTTTCTATCGCTACATAAGCCCCCGAATCTTGACATCAATCATCTGACATTCAAATACAAGATAATCTCTTTTTTTTCGTAAGTTTACTCTTTTCATTTACCATCCATATACTGATTCTTTTCTTATTTTATACCGAATTGATTTTAGACCGTCTGTTCAAGTCCTGTTTTTTCTCAAAATACCGCAAAAGACAGTAGTTAAATCGAAAAACTTTGATTTTGCCTTTTTTGCACCTAAAACCACAATATATAGTAAAATACAGTCCGAAAACACAAGTTTTCGGACTGTATTTAGTAGGACAGTATTTTCGTCCTACAAAGATGGTCGAAGTGGCGAGACTCGAACTCGCGGCCTCATGGTCCCTAACCATGCGCGCTACCAACTGCGCTACACCTCGATGTTCTTATTTTGTTTTTACATTTTACATCATATCCTTTGCTTTGTCAATCGCTGCGTACACATTTACTCCTTTTTTTATTCTTTTCCGTTCCTTCCCTCTTCTCCCCATCTCTCTGTGTCCTTAAACATATTAATTAAATACGGGCTGAATATGAAAAACATTCAGCCCAACACGTTTAATTTATCAAAAATCCCGCGCATTTGTTTTTACCGAAATACGACACGCCCTTAACATTAAATCTATTTTACTATAAAAAATGCATAGTCTTGCGATACAAATGCGTGGTCGATATTTCTTAAGCCGCCGCAAATATCGGGTGCGAATGTAGATAAAATACGTCCGTCTTTAGTCTTGCCGACCAAATGTTTCCCCAGTACCTCACACCGAACAACATTTTCCCATTTTTTCGCTTTTACGACAGCGTCATCGTATTTTTCCGGACCGTTATCTATGTGATCGTTCCAGCCTTGCATAAATACAAGTTTGCCGTTGTGATTTAAGTATATTCTATCGGCAACCAATTGCGCGATATCGTCTATCACATTTTCGTATTCTTCACGATACGCTGAATCCATAAAAATACTGTATTGCGATCGCGGTTGCTTTTGATTCATAATATCATTGGGAACGACAGTATAAGGTAAGTCGTTCCAAAAAAACAAACAAGTACCGTCGTAACCGAATAAAATTTTGTTTGATTTCACCTCGACGAGATCATCCGCCCAGCCGTAATTATAGGTTTTATTTACCCATTGTCCTACGATACTGTTGTTATCGAAATATTGCGGATCTAATTCTTTAAGCCTTGCCAGCGGAATTTTATATGGGATCCCGTTAGGATTAAACAGCTGTAACGAATCGCCTTCTTTTTTTACATAGCCGATCGGATGCGTGCTGTCTCTATAGTTAGGGATAAAAAACACATCCTCCCCTTGTTTTTTGCCGTTGCCGTCATATAATATCCCGTCTTTGCCGCGGTACAACGAACAGCCCGTAACAGAACGGTGTACGGCACATTCCGCAAGCGGGATCATATCCACCGAATTGCCGTTTATATCCGTAACGGTTCCATCACGATGCAACGCCGCGAAACGCTGCCCGTCCCAAACCACATCACATATATTATCAGACACGGCGCACTCTGTCAGTTCGAATAAGCCGACATCTTCTTCTTTCAATTTATTCAATTCCGGATGATTCGGTTTTCCCGAACACAAATTTGTTAGTACCACAATGGTCCTTAAACTGTGTTGTTTCATACAATAATAATAAAATTTCATTTATTTGAACTCCGATTTTAATGTTTTATATAAAATCTCGGTTTGCAAGTCGTCGCGCTTCCATTCGCAATAAGTTCCGCCGTCGTTATCCGGATAAGTATATTGCGTTAAGATCTTCGCCCCGGCTTCTATAAGCAAAATCCGCGCTTCCATATTACTGATATCAACGTATCGGTTAAGCAGATCGTCAAGCTTGTTTCGCTCCAAAAACGGTAAAAGCTTTTTAAGTACGGGCAGCATTTCTTTTTTACCGAGTGATTCGATATTTACTTCTTTGGAATATTGCAACGTCGCTTTCGGCGTTGCAAGCATCGCCGAAACCAATCCGATATCACCGACGGAAATCACGTCGTTAATGCTTTTGGGAGTATTCGATTTAAAATAGCGTGTTCTTATTTTGCCGGCGGAATTTAGGACGAGCTTTTCCGATTCCGCATTCAATGTTTGTCCTGCGGTAAAAGCGTCGAAAATCTTTATGTCGTCATGCGCAAGCAATCGTGTTAGCAGCTCGCAATCGAGCGCAGGGGCATAACCGAGTTCTTTACACTCTGTAAGAAGTTGCGGATTTGCAAAACCTATCTGCACCAAATCATCTTGTGTTATTACTACGGCGTCGCCTAATATATACGGGCGGATATTCGTTCCCCAAACATACGCCATTATTTTATTACGCATAACAATATATTTTTTTAAATCTTTATCATATATCGGGTCACGGATAGTCCCCGTATTCCAGTCAATAGACCAATTATAAGACTTGCCGTACGTATTATTTTCCATTTCGCATTCGGCACGCTTCATTTCCATTTTATCTTTGTACGAACGGATAATATCAAATAACGCATTTGATTCTTTTACTTTGTTTTGTTTTACAAGCGCAACCAAAAGCGCCCCGATATACGACGAGAATGAATCTTTAAAATAATTCTCATAGAAATAATAGAAATCGTTTGCAATACAGTCTGCTTCTTCTTGAGTAAAAGCATGCTTCCCCAAATTAAGTTGCTTTAGTATTTCGTCTGCTCTATTCTTTATTGCCAAACAAACAAGCGCGGAATCGCTGTAATTTTTAGGATACGGTTCAGTATGATCGCCGGTATAATACGCGCGGTCATATATTACTACATCTTCGTAAGTAAGCGTTTCTTTGCCGTTGGAATCTATATGCGTTTCAGTCCTGTTTGCAATATGTACTTTATTCAGCTTTATCAATAACCGAAAAACTTTTATATTGTTTTTTTCGGCGCAACGATCGGCAAGGCTTTTGCCGTATTCGTCAAATTTATCGATATTTAACCCATTTTCCATTTCTTTGAGCAGATCCGAATCGCCGGCAGCAATTTTTGCAAAGATACTTTCGTTTGCGGCGGATCTTACGCTTTCACCTTTAAGCAGTTCATCTACGGTTATGCCGAAAATTTCGGCTATTAACAGAAGAATCGTTATATCCGGCAACCCGTTTCCGCTCTCCCACTTGCTGACCGCTTTATCGCTGACACTTAGTTTTTCGGCAAGCCCGACCTGCGTCCAATTATACTTTTTACGTAGCTCCGAAATATATTTTCCTATTTTATGCGAATCCATGTCGATCCTCCTATTAATTAGTATAATATTCCGAACAATGCAAGTCAACCTACGCATAGAAGAGTCGACAGATCGATAGAATATTTACATAAAATAACAACTCTACGTTGCGTAGAATTTCCCATATAAATCGGTCCGAAAATCGAAAGACATTCGGATCGGTTTATAATCTTTATATGACG
Organism: uncultured Christensenella sp.; assembly: GCA_910585055.1. Classification (GTDB taxonomy): domain Bacteria; phylum Bacillota; class Clostridia; order Christensenellales; family Pumilibacteraceae; genus Anaerocaecibacter. Next base: position 16,800 of record CAJUBY010000009.1, read on the forward strand.
AAAATACGGACATGCTATTTGTTACAATCTATGCACTGATATTTATACCCGGACCGCTGCTCTACTTGAAATTTCGACTTCTCTTTCCAATCGAGACATGTAGTCCACTCGTACTGCATAGGTAAAAACGCTTTTATGTTCCCATTCATTTCCCCGAACGGCTCGTCGTATCAAATGACCGCACTCGGTTTTATCCGCTTCGGCATTTCGTTGTAACCCGGCATATAATAGTCCTCGCAATTTTCTCGGTAATATGTATATACGCCACTACCGAACCTTTTTCTATACCCTCAAAACAAAACTCGTACGTACGCTTATCTCCACGGTCGGTATTACTTTACATCCTTTACTTTGCCAATAGGCTCCATCGGTTTTCGAACACGCTCTCTATCTGTAACGCGAGCGGCATATCCGCAAACAAATCTCCAAACTGGAATCCGTTATATCCGATCGTTTAAAAGCTCACTTAACTTTAATATCGTAGAGTACTCATATATAATAACTTTAATTGCTTTTCCTTAATTATCTTCACTTAAACATTTTTTCAAAATATAAACTCAACCGAATGCGGAAGATACTTTACATTAGAGCAGGCAAAAGCAACGCATGTCATAAAAAAGGTGACGTCGGAACATCCCCTACACGAATTACGGCACACATTCGGAACGATAGCCATTTGCGTAAAAAAACTCGACGCCAAAACCGTTGCTTTATATATGGGGCACGCCGACGCGACCACCACGCTAAACATTTATACGCACCCGGATCAGCTCGACAAAGAACTGTTCTTTAACGGAGCGGTGTCCGACGACGAAAAACTCGCGATCATGCGCAAAAAATATGACGAAATACTCGATATTATAACCGAGTTTATAAACAACATACCCAAATCGTACCCGTAATAACGGTAATTTTCGGGCAATGATCCCGTTGCTATAGGATCATTCGAGCATGAAAAAACGCCGGATCGGGGCTTTTTAACCTATGATCTGACGTTTTGGAGCTACCGGGCGGAATGCTTGCGGAATTCGCAAGCGACCTTTGCGTTCTGAATTATCTGCTAAATTGTTTTATCTAGCAATCGGTATTTCCGACTATTCCCATATCGGTCGGCGCAAGCAGTTAGCGAACCGTGTGCTGTTTCTACACTGTTTTTCTATATCGGCCTTTCTCCACAGCACACGGTGAGCCGCCCAGCAGCTCCAAATACAAAACCCCCGTAAAGGGGGTTTGTGTTTGGAGCTACTGGGCGGACTCGAACCGCCGACCTGCTGATTACGAATCAGCTGCTCTACCAACTGAGCCACAGTAGCATGTATTGTTCTGCCGTAAACGTACGACTGCAGAACGCTGGGCATTATCGGATAACGTACATACCGTTAGTTTGTATCGCCGACAGTAAAGCGTAACACACCGACAATATGTATTATAGCATACTCCTACCGTTTATGCAAATGTTTGAACGGCACTTTGCAAATTTTACATTTTCTACGCCGCCTTGCCATCCTACAGAACCGTCCTGCGCCCCAGCGCTTGCGAAATGGTAACGGCGTCCGCATACTCCAACTCCGAACCCATCGAAATGCCCTGGGCGATACGTGTCACTTTTATCCCGAACGGTTTGATCAGACGCGCCAGATACACCGCCGTCGCTTCGCCCTCGACATCCGGGTTCGTTGCGATTATAACTTCATCCACCCCGTCCAAACGATCTATAAGCGGCTTTAAGTTTAGGTCGTCGGGAGTTCTGTTGTTCATGGGCGACAGTGTGCCGTGCAATACATGATACGCCCCGTCGTACGCGCCTGTTTTTTCTATCGCCGCAACATCCTTGGGATAGGATACGACGCAGATCTGTTTTTTCTGTCTTGTCCGACAAAGATCGCAGATGTCATCGTCCGTAAAATTTCCGCAGACCGAACAAAGCTTTACGCTTTTTTTAACCTCTCTCAACGCCGCACAAAACGCGTCGACATCCTGTTCCGACATATCGATAACGGCGTGAGCATATCTCAACGCCGTTTTACGGCCGACGCCGGGCAGCATACCGAACCTGCCGGCGAGCACGGCGATACTTTTTAGTTCTTTCATTAAAAACCGCCGAGCTGGGACAGCGGGCTGTTTTTAACAAGCTCATCGGCTTCCGCATAAGCTTCGTTTGCCGCCGCGGTAATAAGATCTTCGAGCATTTCCACATCGTCCGGATCGACTACTTCGGGTTTGATCTCGACGGAAATAAACCGCTTGCTCCCGGAGATAGTTACGGTAACGGCACCGCCGCCGGACGTGCCTGTAACACGCGCGTTTTCAAGCTCTTCTCTGGCTTGCGCCATTTGCTCCTGCAGCTGCTGTGCCTGACGCATCATCTGCTGCATGTTCATTCCGCCGCCGCCACCGCGGCCGTATCCGCCGAATCTAGCCATGAATATCTCCCTGCTGCCGACCGACCCGACTTCAGTCTTCCCAAAGATTGGAAAATGCGTCGGTATAGACGGTAGAGTATTTTTTATAGTTATAGGTAAGAATGTTATTTTCCCAGTTTGTATATGCGGCATTCTCGCGGTTTGTGCGAATGGGTTTTTCCAACAGATCGTAATACGTTTCGTTCGAAGATACGGAAGTCTTATCGAAAAGCCCGACCGCGCCCGGTTTGTTTACCGACGAAAGATACATTATATGCACACCGTAGTCGGTGATGACTTTTTCGTCGTATAAGTGCCCGACTTCGATATTGTCGCGCATATACCGCGCAGCGTCGGCAAACTCCTGCTTATAAGTTTCGTCTTCGCCTTCGTCGAGTTTGTATTTGACTATATATCCCTTGTCGTTGTCGAACGCACCGGGATCGGTATTGTAAAGATAGATAAGATCGTTGAACGCATCGTTAGCGCTTACGATGTTCGCCTGTTTGGGCAACATCACAGAACGGATATGCGCCAAAACTTCGTCGACCGACATGGGCTTGGTTTTATCGTCTTCGCCGTCCTTGTGCGGATAACAAACTATCGATTCGGCAAGTCTTTCACGATACTCGTTGATCTTGGCATTTTTTTCGTCCTCTTGCAAATTCTTTATTTCGGGACTGTTTTTGAATGCGGTCAACGAACTTTTCTGTTCGTCCGAGAACGGCAAAAGTATGTGTTTTACATAAAAATAGTTATTATTGGCATGATACAGAACAGTAGTGGAACTGTCGTTGACCGCGGTGTCGTAAGCCGCGATATCCGCCGTATAATTGCTGCGCTGTTCGCCCACAAGCGAAGCGTATTTATCGCTTACTTCTTCGTAGTTTACGGTGACGTTTTCGGACAGATAGTTTTGCATGGACGTTATCTTCTGCGAACGTTCCAACGATTCGCCGCTGAGATAATACATTAAATATCCGAACTCGCTTTCGCTTTCCTTCATCGGATACGTATAATTGCCGATAACGCCGTAAACATATTCGATGCCCTGCGTATCTATAAGCTTATCGATAGCTTTCATCTCGTTGTCTATCTTTTTCTTGAGCCAGCCGTGCTGTGCTTTTCCCAAACGGAAATCGTCTTTTACACGCGATTCGATAAGCGATATAAATCTGCGCAACGCTTCGCGCTCGAGAGACCTGGTCTCGTTATCGCCGTTGATACCCGGCCATGTAATGCGGTCGGGCTGCCATACTTCGGTATCGCCTTTTTCTTCGCCGTCGATCTCGATATCGTCTTCTTCCGGATCGGGTTTTACGGGATACGTAGTGGAGGATCCCGACGAAGAAGAATCGGAATTATTGTCATCGCCTACTATGGGTTCCTGTCCGCGCTCGGTAAGGATGGTATTTTTAAGCTGGAATATCGTATTGTCGATAACGCTGTAAATGTTCTTTTTAACGTTATTTTGCTCCGTAAGACCCCACTCGATGCGGTTGCTCGCTATAAGAGCATCGACTTCGTTGGTAACAAGTTCGAGATTTACGAGCATAGTGGCGGCATAATTGTAAAGCGCCTTGGCGTCGTTGCCGAACGACGACGAGAGATTGTTTGCATTGTTGTTTACGTATTCTACCAGGTCCAGCTTATACACCGTCTTTTTTTCGGTAGTAAACTCCACGACTTTTGCTTCTCCGTTGTCGTCGAGAACCACTTCGCCTTTATCGTCGACAAGAGTATTTTCTATGCTGTACGATTTGACGGTCGCAATTTCCTGTTGCATATCACGTTCGTAATCGTGACGGAAGAAAGAACAGCCGCACAACGTTAGCGCCGCCATTACAACTGCCAATATACTGAAAACAATGCGTTTAAACACTTGATACACCTATACCGATTAAAGTACTTATTATTATACTAAACGTAGCCGAAAAAATCAAACGTTTTAAATATGTTTTTGCCAATATTTTACTTTTTATTCCATATCCTAAATTCACGGCTAAACGCCGTAAATACGGCAAACATTCCTACAGACCGACGTCGCGTTCCACTGCGCTTCAGTCTTCGACGGTTATAGTTTTGATAATTATAGGCTCCAACGGGATGTCCGAATAGTACTGCCATCTGCCCGTTTTGACTTTTCCGTAAGCGACGGCGACCTTTATGCTCTCTTCGTCGGCGCATTTACCGAATGCGGCGTATTCGCCGTCGAGATGCGGAGTGTCGGCAACACAGATAAAAAACTGCGACGACGCGCTGTCTTTTACATTGGTGCGCGCCATGGATATCGTGCCCTTTTCGTGACGGATCGGATTGGCAACGCCGTTGCTTTTGAACTCGCCTTTTATCTGCGCGGCTTCCTTTTGCACAAGACCGCGGCGTTGGTCGAATACAAACCCTCCGCCCTGTATCATAAAACGGTCTATCACCCGATGAAAGCACAGCCCGTCGTAAAAATGCTCGTTACAGAGTTTTACGAAATTGGCGACGGTTATCGGCGCCGCATCGGGATAAAGCTCGAGATTGATGACTTTGCCGTCGGTAAATTCGATTTTGGCATTGACTGTATTTTTCATAAATTTTCTCCTTGATTCAATTATTATACATTGCGGCACGGGCAATGTCAAGGGCGTTTCGCACCTGCCTTACATTCGTCGCGGAATTGACGGCGTCGCGCAACGCCTTTCCGCCTCGCACGCCCTTAAAATAGTGTACAAAAAACTTGCGCACCTGAAACACAGTATATCTTTCGTCGAAATACTTTGACAGCAAATCCAAATGCCTTTCCGCCGTATCGAACGGATCGGATCTTACGGTATCGCCTGAAAACAGCGCCGGATCGTGCAAAGCCGCTCTGCCTATCATCGCCGCACTAAACGGCGGTTCGATGCACACCGATTCGAGATCGCCGTTCAATATTATCGGTACGCTCGAATTTTCTGCTATCCTTTTAATTTCTGCGGTGTCCGACTTCCCCGAATAGCGCTGTTCGGCAAATCTGCCGTGGATCGCAACAGCCGCCGCACCTGCGCGCACAACGCTGTCGACGAGCTCAGCCGCAGTCGGTTCGCCCATCCTATATCCCAAACGCATCTTGACTGTAACGGGCTTGTCCGTTGCGTTTTTTATCGCCGCGACTATCTTGCCGGCGAGCTCGGGATCTTTCATCAGGGCGGCGCCGTCCCCGTTACCCGTTATCTTTGGCATTGGGCAGCCCATATTTATATCAATTATATCGCAGTTTATAAGCGGAGCGACGCGCGCAAAATCATCCGGATCGTTGCCGAAGATCTGAACGCACGACGGACTTTCCGCTTCCGCTACGCGCATCAACGTTTTTGTCGTGACGTTGCCGTGCACAAGTCCGCGCACGGATACCATTTCCGTCACCGTCAGCCCGGCGCCGAATTCCCTGCAAAGCGAACGGAACGCGATATCGGTATATCCGGCCATCGGCGCAAGTATACCGCCGCGAATCTCGTACTCGCCTATCTTGAATACGGGCAAAGTCATAAAGCTTTTATTTTGTTTTTGATATACTTATTGAGTTCGACTTCGGCGTCTTTTCCATCGTCCGAAAGCAACGCCGTACACGCCGCTATCGCGCGCACGTTATCTTTGTCGGCGACTGCTTTTTCCAGCTCTGCGACGGGATCGATCTCCGCGCCTGCTTTTTTCATTTTTTTATAAGACTTTTGGCACAAAAGCAGCGACGGAAAATTATCGGGCAATTTGCTCAACTGCGTTTTTACGCTGTCGTAATTTTTTTCGACGGCTTTAGCTTTTTCCCACAGCCCCAACGCTTCGTCGGCATTGTTCGCGCTGTCCGCGCCGAATATAAACGTATGTCTGCTTATAAGCTTTTTACACAACTCGTCGCAAACATCGTCGAAATCGAACTCGCCGCTGCGGCGCGCTATATCCGATTGAAGTATAGACTGCAAAAACACGTCGCCGAATTCTTCGCGCATATTGGCAACATCGCGTTTATCTATCGCGTCCACCGCCTCGTACGCTTCTTCTATCATATTTATGCGGATACTGTCGTGAGTCTGCACCTTGTCCCACGGACAACCGCCGTCCTTTTGCGTCAGTCTGTAAATGACGCGCAAAGCGTCCGCGGCGTTATATCTGTTTTTGGAAAAATCGGACTGAGGAGCCATCTCTATTTCGGAGCATTCCGCAAGATCCGACAAAGCCATCGGCTTGCCGTCCGCAAGCGCAGACGTTTGCTCGCCGTACAATTTAATAAGCTTAGATCTCACGGCATTCGCGTTTGTTATATCGACTATTTTCAACGCCACCGACGTATCGGGCAACGGCATTTTCAAAAATAAATCTTCGTCGAGTATGAGTACGTTTTTCATTTGTCCTCCTTGCCCAATCGCCGCAAATGCAACTTTACGGCGCCGCACAGTTCTTTAAGCGCGCCGTCGTCGAACGGGCTTTTAAATCCTGCCTCGTGCGCCAAAGTATCTACGGTCTTTGTTCCGCCTGCTTCGACAAGCCTTAAATATCTGTCCAGCGAATCGGCGAATTCGGTTTCGGCGAGCTCGCCGAACTGCAACGCCAAACATGTCGACAAACAGTAGTCTATATAATAGAACGGCGATTCGTATATGTGTTTTTGATACGGCCATCTGCCGCCGTCGCAGATAAAAGGTATATCCGACATATCGACGTACGGGCGGAACTCGCTTTCGAGTTTAAGCCACAGCTCCCGCCGCGCTTTCGGCGTCATGCCGGGATCTTCGTATACCAACTGCTGAAAATAATCGACGATAACGCCGTATGCCAAAAAGTTGAACGCGTCGAATATTTGCTGATAAGTCGCCTCCGCGGCGCGTTCGCCGTAAAAATATCGGTTGTAACGGTTACACAGCGCTTCCATGCCCATGGAATGCGTCTCCGCCGTTTCCATTCCGCCCACAAATAGATCGCTGTCGATCTTGTTCTCGTATGCGCGCTTAAATGCGTAAGCATGACCGAATTCATGCGTCAGTACGCCGACGTCGTCCATGGTACCGTTGAAGTTGGCGAATATAAACGGCTGACCGTACGCAAACAGCATTTCGGCATATCCGCCGCCCATCTTGCCGTCGCGCGCAACGTAGTCGATAGCCTGCGCTTCGCACATCTCGTTAAAAAAAGTACCGAGCTTCGGATCCATATCGTCGTATATTTTCTGTGCCGCCGCAAACAAATCGTCGGCGCTGCCATGCGGATCGATATTTCCGCCAGCAATATAGATATCGTTATCGTAAAGCCGTACGCGATCCAACCCCAGTCTTTCCGCCAGCTCCGATTTGAGCTCGGCGAGCGTCGGCACTACGTCGTTAAGCACCGACTCGCGGAACTTTTCGATGTCGGCCCTGCCGTAACCGATATGCCCGATCCGCAGATCGCCCATTTCCACAAAGTTCGCAAACCCCATTTTTTTAGCCATGCGGTCGCGCACTTTTACCATTCTGTCGTAAATATCGTCGAGCTTGTCGCCGACGGACGCCAGCGTTTCGCCTATGACGGTAAATGCCTGTTTTCGCACCGCGCGGTCGGGATCCTTGCAAAATCCGTGCATTTCGCTCAATGTTACGTTTTTGCCGCGCCACGGATACGTCAGTTCCGCCAGTAATTTATCGTATTCGGTGATAAGTTTGTTTTCTTCCACGCAATCGTCGACGATGCGTTCGTCCATAACGCGCAGACAGGCTTCTGTCTTGTCCATTATAAGCGGATTTATCAGCTTGCGCAGCTCGGATGAATACGGCGACTCGGTAAGCGCCCTGTTGAACTCGGCAGTCTTTGCCGACAGCTTGGGCAAATTTTCGTCGTAATAATCCTGCTCCGAGGCGTAAAACATATCGCGTACATCCAGCGAATGACGTATCATCGCAAGCGCGACCGCAGTCGAAAATACGGCAAAATAATCGTTGAGATCCGCGCGTATCTTTACCAACGACTCGGCATCGGATGCCGATCTTACTTTGTCTATTGCGTCTTCGATATATGACGACGCCCTGTCGATATCGGCACGTTCGTACTTGTATTCGCTAATCTTTTTGATCATGAGCCACCTTCTTTTTTAAATTATATATAACGTTACCCGATTTGTCAAGCCGTTGATATGCTTGCCAAACGTCCGTTTTTGGCTTATAATAAAAGCGATGAAACTGCAGAAACTGTTATCTTTGGTGCGACGGTGCGACGCAGACTTCGGGCTTATCGGCCCCGGCGACCGAATTGCCGTAGGGCTTTCGGGCGGAAAAGATTCGCTCGCACTGCTGTACGTCCTGTCGGACTACCGCAGATTTTGCCCGAATCGTTTCGAGCTGTGCGCCGTCGTCATCGATGCAGGCGCAGGCGCCGACTTTTCGCCGCTCCTGCCGTTATGCGACAAACTTAACGTTCCGTTGCATATAGAACGCACGCAAATAGCGCAGATAGTTTTCGACGAACGCAAAGAAAAAAATCCGTGCTCGCTTTGCGCCAAAATGCGGCGCGGCGCACTCGATAATAAACTTAACGAATTGGGATTCGACGTGCTCGCGCTCGGGCATAACGCGGACGACATGGTGGAAACATTCCTGTTGAGCGCGTTATACGAAGGGCGGATGAGCACTCTGCAGCCCGTGTCGTATCTCGACAGATCGGCGGTAAAACTGATAAGACCGCTGCTGTACGTCCGTGAAAAAGAAACCGCTGCGTTCGTACGCGAAATAAACGCGCCCGTTATAATCAATCCGTGCCCGGCAAACGGATTTACAAAACGCGAGACAATGAAATCTTTGATAAACGAAATGTGCAAAGTCACTCCCGACGCATTCGAAAGACTGCATTCGGCGCTCACTCACCCGGAAAGAAACAACCTTTTAAAGATCCGCGGCAAAGAGTAAGAACCGCAATAAAAAATTACTTTATTTTTGATTTCCGTTCGTATAAATAAGGTATCGCCGATATTTCATTCTACACTGTTCTTTCGTTCGTCAAATTATTCGCCGAATATACAATCCGAGTATTATACATTAAACCGTTACGCTTGATGTACTTTATTGTTTGTATTATAATAAAAGGACATCGACTTTAATATTTGCCTTTTCGTATCCACAGAAAATTCAAATTAAATTTATAAGGAGGAAAACTTATGTCCAACCGAAAAAAGTATATCAAAAGCTGTGAAATTTCCGAAATCGTTACGGTTCGGCTCTGCGGCTTTGAACAGAAGATTTTGATTGAAGGAAAACTCAAAAACCTGCCTGTGGTTAACAGATACCGGTATGCGGAAGATATTTCACTTTAGAACATGCATCCGTATCTAAGTTGCTTGAAATCGTTGCCGTTTTTTGGACTTTGTTAACCGGTTTAAAATATATTCCCGGTCGAAAATTATAAGTTGCTTTACTTTTTGCATAAATCGTTTCGTATATTTATAGCTATCTCGATCGATTTTGTTTTATCGTATATTACAGTCGAAAAGTGTATTAATAAGTAATTTAAGTTCTCGCAAAATTTTTTTGCTTCTTCCGGTTCCCGAATCCACTCTTTTCTCCGTCCTATTACTGTGTAATATATTACCTCTCCTCTCCCCGGTTCTCCACTCTGTCTTTTTTTCAGGAGTCTTTTATCATGTCTTCTTTACCTTCTTCCTCTCTCACTCACGCTTCTTCACTCGTCCTTAAATGCGGCGTTTCTCCTTGCCTTCTCGGTTTCAAGTATCTCGTTCACGCCGTCTCTCTTTACTCTTTCTTGTCCGCTCCTTCTCTTTCCTCTGTTTACCGCGATACCGCTTCTTTCTTTTCCGTCAGTCTCAAGTCTGTTTCCAGAGATATTTCTTACGCTTTGCGTCGCGCGGACAATATCCACTCTCTTCTTTCTTCTCTCGTCGGTATCCCCATTCCTTCTTACGAGATCCGTTCCGGCTTCGTTATCTCTCATCTCGCTCTTATCCTTCGCAACTCTTCCATTTCGGATAACGTTTAGTTCTTTTTCTTGGTTATTTTTATCGATCGACACTGTCGTATTTTCCTTTAGAGATCTTGGAATATTCCGATGTTTCGTTCATTTTGTATGTCTGTTTTTCTGTCTTTTCAGGTTGCGAAAGTTTTTTATACATAAGTCTTTTATCGCGCATTACATTATTATGTTCCGATGTAAAGGTTTGACTTTACGTATTCGGGTATGATAAACTTTATTTATCCCGATCGTAAATCCGATATTTTTCGGTGCGGATCGGGCATTCGACTCCGACCGACACGCACGTAAAGGAAATAATATGTTCGATTGTTTACTGTTCGATCTTGACGGAACTCTTACCGATTCATTTGAAGGCATAGCGAATTCCGCTATTTACGCTCACCGAAAACTGGGCGCGCCTATACCGTCGAAATCAGACCTGTTATTTTTTGTCGGACCGCCCATAGAAACATCGTTCCGCAAGATGTTCGGCGGTGACGAAAGCAAAACAATGCGCGCCGTAGAACTCTACCGCGAATATTATACGGCAAAAGGCTGGGCGGAAAACACGGTGTACGACGGCGTAGAAAGCACTCTTAACCAACTGAAATCATCCGGCAAACGCCTTGCCGTCGCCACATCCAAACCGGAAGAATTTTCTGTAAAAATTCTGAAACACTTCGGACTTGACAAGTATTTCGATCTGATAGCCGGCGCAACGTTCGATATGTCGCGAGCGACCAAAGATAAAGTAATAGAATATGCGCTCGAAAAACTTTCGGCAGACCGAGAAAAAACGATAATGATAGGCGACAGATATTTCGACATACTGGGCGCAAAAAAGAACGGGCTAAGATCCGTCGGCGTGCTTTACGGTTACGGCAGCCGCAAAGAGTTGACAGACGCCGGCGCCGATCATATAGTCGAAACTCCGGGCGATATATTGAATATCGTTTAAAAAACAACATCCGAAAGTCTTTTCTCTCGGATGTTGTTTTTTTACTCTCGCGCCGATACGGAATATCAATTTTCCGTAAACTCGTTGTCCTTTTCGTGCTCGTTTTGACTCGTATCGGTGTCGGATACTTTTTCAAATGCGGCATGCGTTTCTGTACCGTCCGAATATAAATCGTCTTTTACGGCGGCAACGGCATCGGCACGGCGAATTTCCGACGAAGCTTTTCCTCTTAACCCAAACTTTGATCCGATTCTTTTCCCTACGACCGCAATGTAATGCCTGAAATCCTTATTTATCACGGCAGCGGCGCAGCAAGGTACGACCGCGACGGCGACGGCTATAAAGCCGTTTGCCAACAAGTCGAGCCAGCGGTTTGTAAGATCGACGGAGCAAAAATGCAGCGCGGTAAGCGCTGCCGCAAAAACAGCTATATAAAGGTAATTACGCAAATAATAAACTTTCGCGTCGGAACCGAACGCATATTTATATAATACGTGCGGTTCTACTATATGACAGATAAATATGTTTGTAAGTATGGTGGCGACAATTACTCCGACCACATTGTACTGTTCGGGAAAAACCTTAACAAACAGAACAGACAAGAATATATTTATCAATCCCTCCGCAAGCGGCTTCCAGCGGTCGTTGTAAAAAGTTCCGGTAGCGTCGCGGAACAGCAGTGTAGACTGTCGCATGAATTGTATAAAATAATTAAGCGTGATTACAAAAACGATGGCTTTGTTCATTTCCAGTCCGCGGCCGAAAAGCAAAGTCACCAAATCATCGATTATACCGTAATAACCCAAAAAAAATACGGCGGCGATAATAAAATTGAACGTATGAAAAAACGAATGGTATTTTCTTGCGGTATCCTTATTTTCTTCGACAAACATATGCCCTATTACGGAAGTAAGCGGCGAAAAACACAGCATCAATATCCCCGTCATCGACGACATGATTGTTATATAGTTGGAATATTTGCCCAAAACTACTATGCCGATAAACGCCGATATGATTATACTGTCGGCGGTGTTGACAAGCACCGCCCCTATCTTATGCATAAACATCGCCTTGACGTTTTTCGTGACCTCTTTTTTTGTAACGTCGTCGACGCGCTGTTTATTCGACATAATATCCTTATGCTTAAAGCGCGCGACGATTTCCGTTGCACCCCACTGAATAACGACGGCGATGATGCGGCACGCCAAATACCAAACAAACGACTTTGTATAAATAATGATTACGACCTGCAAACCGCATTTCAACAATGTTCCGAGCGACGAGATCGCAGTCGTTATATAATTGTTTTTATACGCGTTGATAAGCGACGTTTTGGAACTGAACATATATGTCAGCACTACGGACGCCAACATCAACGCGAACGTCGAATACAAATTGACGTTTGCAGTTTGATAATCTTTCGCTAAAAATCGCAATGCCGGCATTACGGCACAGCCGCCCACCGTTATTATCGCGCCGATAATCAAATACAGCTTTGTAAACAATCCATACAGCGCAGATACCTTGTCGCGGTCTCCGTCGACTATAGGCTTGTACATGCAAAACGTTATGGCGCTGCCCACGCCCAGCTCCGCAACAGACAGAAAATTGAGTATGGATAAATACAGCGAGTTGATACCGTTGACGGCATTCCCGATATACTGTATGAGAAACCGCCGTACCAATACGTCGGCTATCAATATCAAAACTCTGAACGCTATGGATACCGTAACGTTTTTTATTCCGCGCGATCTATCCACAATTTATTTCAAACGATTCGGACTCTTTGTATTAGACAATTTATACATAGGTCTATAATTACATAGCAGACAGTAAGCAACCACAATCATAGGAACCGCCCCTCGAAAAAAGTATAATATTTCGAAGTAGCTCATTACACTTATCGCAATAAAAAACAAAACGGGCGCACATAAAACACGTGTTCCTTTTTTCTCGCTAATCGTCCCCGAACCGGATACGATTAACGACAGCAGCAAATAAAAAATTATGAATTGGAAAATCCCGAATCCGGCAAGCATTCCGAGTGCTTGGTTATGTGCGTTCATATAATT
>CAJUBY010000009.1:30194-59207 GCA_910585055.1 uncultured Christensenella sp.
CAAGTAACCGCCGACCCCGAACCAGATATTATCTTTTATCGATTCGAAGGTCATTTTCCAAATAATCTGTCTTCCACTGAATATATCTTTACCGAAAATAATAAACTGTCCGCGTCCTATCGACTCGAATAATACATACACGTAAAAATAAGCTATAAATATTCCAAACAGACTTACAGCAATGATCACGAAGAATACTGTTTTTTGTTTAAAATTTTTCCGACCCGATTTAAATAAAACCAATAATATAATAAACAGTATACAACCTATCATAGAACCGCGAGAAGAAAAAGCAAATTGCAATACGAAACAGAGGACCGTCATTACAAGCGAATCGATTCTTTTATAATATATAAACCTGACTACACTTACACAAAACAAAGCCATTAACGCAATTGCGCATTCATTTGAATTAAATCTGTTACTTTCCGCTCTACGCCAGATCGACGATCCGTTGGCGATTTTTATAAATACAGCAATTACCAATAAATAATATAAAACTTTTCTTTCGTTTCTGCTTAACGGAAAACTGCGGATCATAAATAAACTTAATAAAAACGCCGTCAGCATTATTAATTTAGATAATCCCGATCCTACCAGAAGATATACGCCCCACGATAAAACCAAATAAACCAAAAACAACGTGAAATTACGATAAACTTTATCGGGATATCTAAAAAACAAACTGAAAATTTGATACAGAATAATTATAACGGAACCCGATATTAAAATCCATTCTATCATCCATTCAAAATTTTTAAGTATCAACCTCAAATACGCATGCATTAAAAAATACACTAGCCACATAACCGACATAATAAACGAACAACTTTTACGTTCTCGTTTTTTTGCAACGAAAATGTGTCCCGATAAATGGTTTGAAGATAGTGTTTTGTTTGCAGTGTTCATCGAGATATAAAAGCCAATAATCCGTATAATTTTAATTTCATTAATCGAAATACAATCTTCAATTTGAGTACGGTATCGAATTTGGATTTTTTTAATAGCTCGCGGACGTACGGATCGTTCCCTATATATTTATATTCGGCTTTTTTCCGTTTACGCGGCATATTCGAATGACGTATGGGCTTTATACAATTTTGCCACAAAAACATCAACTGTGTTTCATCGAAATTTTCGGTTTCGTATCCGTAAGCCGTTATAGCCGATCTCAATATTTGATTGACTGCTTTCCAGTCGTCAAGGTTACCGCGACGGTAATTATGAACTGTCGAAGTTTCGTGCTGACAATAGTGGTATAAAACTTTTTTTACATAGACGATTCTTTTTGACGCCATCATAACGGGCGTTATCAATGCAATATCTTCGCCTACCCTAATATTTCTTTTGCCGTACATGACATTTTTTATTAATATATCGCGACGGTATATTTTATTCCACCGCATTCCGGATAAATAGTGTCCGTCGGTCATGGTCGGCAACAGCGGTATATCGAATTTTCCGTTGTTTTTATCATAAATTCCGCTTTCCGCTATGCCGAAATCTCGTCTTCCGAAAAACCTGCCCGTTTCGTCCGTATCGTCATAATCACAAACGGCTATATCGGCATCGGAACGTATAACTGCATTCGCCAATTCCGAAAACATTTCACGTTCGATATAATCGTCGCTGTCCGCAAAGCCGATATATTCACAAGACGCCGCCGATATGCCGTCGATCACCGCCGCCGATGTTCCGCCGTTTTCTTTATTTATGATCTTTATGCGGCTGTCTTGCTCGGCATATTTTTCGCATATAGCCAAACTGTTATCCGTGCTTCCGTCGTTAACGAGAATGATTTCACGTACGCATTCGTCTTGAGCGCATAAGCGGCTTAAACACTTAGGCAGATAATCCTGCGCATTATAAACAGGAACTATTATACTTACGGTTATTTGTTTTCCCATAACTTTAAAATATTGAACGTTCTTTCCATCGCGGGTTTTATTTCGTATCTCGGCATCCAGCCAAGCTCTTTTAATTTATCGCAATTTACTACGGCATAATCGGCTTTAGACGCGCCGGGATCGGACTTAATATCGAAAACGGAGTTTACGCCTCCCAATCCGGCAATAAATTTCGCATAACCGCCCAAAGTATCGCCGTCGTCGTCACCCGAAACATTATATGCTTCACCGGCTGCTCCTTCAGTCAAAATTTTAAGCATGCCCGATACGGCATCGGCAACATAACAATACGAAAATCTTTGTTTGCCGTAGCTGTTCAACACAATATCTTCTCCGCATAACGCTTTATTCATAAACTGAGCTATAGCCTTACTATCCGCTTTGCCGTCCGCGCCGAAAACGCGCGCAAAACGCGCGGTGACCGTATATACACCATACTGTTCTTTATACGACCGGCTCAAACTTTCGCATACGCGTTTAGCTTCGTTATATCCGGCTCTTACCGTATTGCAATCGATATAACCGCAGTAACTTTCCGCTATCGGTTTATCCGCGCCGTTACCGTATATCTCCACGCTTGACGCCAACAAAAATTTCGCACCGTTTTTACGAGCTATCTTCAACAGATTGTCACACCCGTATACGTTTGCCGTTATAGTACCTACCGGATCTTCTTTATATTGTTTCGGATGTGTGTTCGAAGCCAAATGAAGTACGTAATCGAATCCGCCCGGCAGATCAAACGATTGCGTTACATCTTGCGCGACGAATTTGAAATTATCGGAATCGTTTCCGCCGCGCCGCGACAGTACGACCGCATTTATATTATCCCCGAACATTAAATTTCTGTATCGAAAAACATCGATCAGAAAACTTCCCAAAAACCCGGTACCGCCGCTGATCAACAACTTTCGGTTCTTTAATTTACCGAAATCTATATTGCCGTTGGCTACGACCGCAATATCTTCGGTCTCTAAAATCGTCTTCGATCCATTCATTTTTTTACCGCGCCGGTTATATATGCTTTAAATATTTCAAAATCGCCGGGGGTCGTCAATTTTATATTTTTATCCGAACCTTTTGCAAAATACAGTGTTTTGCCGAGATCGGACATCATCGTATTGGTATACGACGAACTTCCGAAACCCACATTGCGCTTGATTGCTTCGCAATAAGCTTCGTAAAGATCGCCGAGCTTATATGCCTGAGGCGTAGCTACGCGACGCAATGTTTCGCGCGGGATATATTTATCTGCGGATATGTCGTCTTTTACAACGAATATTTGCTCGTTATACGGCATGGATGTTACTCCGTTACCGTATTTACGACATGTTTCTATAACCGATTCGATAACACTTTCGTCGACCAACGGGCGGATACCGTCATGAATGATGATACAACAGGAATCGTCGTACAACTCCTTGGCTGCTTTTATTCCGTTGAAAATGGAATGTTGACCCGATTCACCGCCGGTGACTGTTTTTACAAGCTTCGTGATCCCGAACTGCTTGGCATACGCTTCCAAAACATGTTGCCATCCGTCGATACAAACAACGATTATCCCGTCTATCAGATCGCTCTGTTCGAAATTATCCAATGTATATATTATTACCGGTTTTTCATTGACAGATAAAAACTGTTTCGGAACGGCTTGTCCCATGCGTTGACCGGATCCTCCGGCTATTATAAGCGCTATGTTTTTCACAGTAAACACCTCCGAATTGATTTTTTTAGTATTGCTTGCGAATAAAATTTTACCGATCGTCTGCGGCAGAAAGCCCGTGAGTCCACTTACGCGGAGTCATATAATCACCGTAGATCCCCGTAAGATATTTATCCCAATTAGACATTACCGAAAATTCCCGACCTTCGAACTCGGTTTTTACAAATTTTTCGAAACCGCTTTTCTCCATTCTTTCCCCTGAATCGTACATACCCCAAGCCGCACACCCGACGTACTTCGAACTTTCATACGGGTACTTGTTCATCAACTTCATCATCTTTCCGTAAGCTCGCTTTTTGCCGTACATTTTGGCATAAACGGAAAATATAAACGCAACGATTTTCATAAATCCCTTTTTTCGGTTTTTATCGCTGACATTATATACGATTATACGTCTGTACCACTTGAGCTTTTTACAAAATTTCTTTGTTGCTTTCGACGTATCCGGATATCCGTCTATAGGCATGATATCTATCCAAATATGCTCGGATCCTACGGCCTCTGCGGTGTTCACTTTGTAATTGCTGTCTACCAGCTTTAAAAAAGGTAATTGTCCACGCTCTCCGCGATCCGGAATCAAATAAATATTTTCAAAACCGTCCATTTTAAAATCATTACTTTCAAACAGCCGATAAAATTTTTCATATTCGGGTCGAGGCATCCCGACGTCTATATCGTCGTCCCACGGGATAAAGCCTTTATGTCTTACCGCGCCCAATAAAGTTCCGCCGATCAACGAGTATTCTATCGAATTTTTCTTGCAAAACTCAGCAAATCTGATTAAAAGTTCGAGTTCGATTAGCTGCATTTCTCTTAAAGATAATTCTTGATCGTGCATATTATTTTCCTTCATTTGTCCTTTTTACTTTCAGATCTATTATCGCGTCATATATACGTTGACTGTTATTTTCGTCCCAAAGCGGGAAAAATTCACGCACCGCGCTTTCCGTCAAAAGCTCAAAGCCGGTTTTCGCTTTTTGCTTCAATCGGTCTATAACGCTTTCCCGGTCGCCGCACCATTCACCCAAAACGGTATTATGATAATCGAAATAACCTTTTTTGTATTGTTTGGAACGGAACTCCGATTCGTCGAATTGATAGAATATTACAGGTTTCCGCATATAAGCGAAATCGAAAAATACACTGGAATAATCGGTGACCATTACAGCCGCGCGCTTTAATACGTCTTGTATATCGTACTTCCGCCAATCTGCTATTTCTATTCTCGCCGACGACGTCGAAAAACAACTTAAAAATTTCTGCATATTGCGATGCGGATAAAACAACAGCCGTAAATCATGATTATCCAATAATTCCGCAATATATCTGTCGTTTAATAATCCGTTCCATTTTTTATAATACTCGGTTATACGGAAATCCGCATGTCTGTTGTCTTTCGACTCTCGCCCCAACCATTCGCGCCAAGTCGGCATTACCAATATAAGATCTTTTTCCGGTTCTGCATTATGAAGCGAATCGAATCGCGCGAAACCGCACATTTTTACGTTACCGGTCGGATAACCGTAATTATCCGCTATATACTCCTGCTCCGGTTGTGCCGAAGTAATAAACAGTCTGAATTTTGTATTATCGTAATAGCACCACGGCATATCGTCTTTCGTTACTCCGTGTTGCAAAAACACCCTGTTGTTTTTCCTTAACCCCAAAATCACTTCGAACAAATAACACACCGCAGCATTGGGCTTGCCGTGTTTCTGCGAGCTTATATTCTTGTCCGCCACTATATACCAAAACCAATGAGCAGGCGTTCCTCTGCCTATAACTTTACCCAGAGACTTTACCTTACCGTAATCGGGCGATTTTTTGCTTACGGCATACGCTATTTTTTGTTTGGGTCTATTTTCGCGCACCCACTTATAAAACCAATAACCGTTATCTCGCGCTTCGTATTTTGTCTCGCATACGAGCCAAAAATTCCTTATGAATATCTTTGCGATGATAGCCAACGGAAAAACGAGCGCCGCCAAAAACAATTGCGCAAAATCACCGAACTTCAAATATTTAAACGAATTTTTAATCGAACTCATATATTATACCGTTAACATCAACGTCGGCGCAAGCCTCTATCTTATCCGATACTTCGTACGTTTCCTTGCCTGCTATCGTCACCTTCTCTTGTACGCCGCGTAAATACCATTCATATTCTATATCAACGTGACCGAGATCCAAACACCGTCTTCCGAAATGCGCCAAATCATAACTCAAAACAGTCGCGGTCGGACCCAAAGCGCATATAATAAGGTCATTTTCGGAGGTCAGCTCCACGGTTTTGGAAAGTATTTCGGCGTACCTGTCGAAAGCGTTTTCGGGCGGACAGATTATACGTCTTACAGACCTAGCGTTATCGAAAAGGTCGTTGCCGACGCCCAACCTGCTGTTTTTCCCTTCCACGAATACTATATCGGCATCTTGCCAAATCGACCTCAACCGCACGACGTAATCTGCCGTGCGTTTTTTATCGTTTACGTCTACATAAAACCGCGATATCTGTGTGTCGCCCAACACTCTGTTTTTACAGCCGAAATGTTTATACCATTTTCCGCGCATAAATAACAAATGCTTTCTCCACCATTTGGCTGCGGGTCTTACGAATTTGCCGTATAACTCATTTCGCGATCCGAATATATCGGGAACGCATATCAAGATATCGGGATCGTCGCTTTCGGCGACCTGAATAAGTCTTTTTCGTAAGTTTTTATCGGCTTTCTGGAACTTGATACCGATCCCGTTCATAAGATCCAGTTCTCCGTCGCCGAAGCGTGCAATACTGCATTTTTTCTCTATAATATATTCCACAGTCTGCAAGTCCGTCATAACGCGCGGTTTGGAATAAACCATCCGACGTACCGTATCCTGCGGCAAACAGACTGCCGATTTGATCTTTTCTACACTTCTCATTTTAAATTATACTAATCTCTGTCGAGCGGTCAATTATCCGACGGTCTTTTAATTTTTTTATGCAATATCCCGAAAAAAACCTTTTTTCGCAGCCATTTGGGCATCAGGCACAAAACCAACTGAATCCTGTTTGTCTTTTTAAAATCTTTTTTGCTGATGAATCCAGTATCCAGGATCATTTTTCTCGCCTTTTTATATTTTTTATAATACTTCAATCCGCCGCGGCGAGCGATCATATCGCGGTTAGTACGGACGTAACAAAGATATTTGTCGACATTCATCATCTTTGCGCCGTGAAGTAACATGTCTACCCATAACATATCGTCTTCCATTAGCGGACAGTCTTTATAATTACCCGATTCGATGACCTTGCTCTTTTTGAACATAACCGTCATATGATTGAATGCGCTGCGCCTTTTTTGATATTCGACTATCTCTTCGTGAGTCAATGGGACACGCCGTTCGGCAATCGGTTTATCGGGCGTAGTTTCAAACTCGATTATATGGCCGCCGCAAATATCTATATCGTTTTCCTCGAATGCTTTCAACTGAAACTCGAATCTTTCGGGAACCGCTATATCGTCCGTATCCATACGCGCAACCATATCGTACGCACACTCGAAAATGCCTTGAGATAACGCTATTCCCAGACCCATGTTTTTTTCCAAAAACACTTCCTTTACGGCAGTGTTTTCGTTTTCTTTATATTTATCTATCACGGCTTGCAGCTCTGCCGTGATCGGTCCGTCGTGTACGATTACCCATTCGCCGGCTTTGACCGTTTGATTGATCAAGCTATTTAAACATTCGTCCAAATATTCCGGTTTTTCTTTATAATACACGGACATCAAAACCGAAAATTCATTTGTCAATCCACTATCCGTCATGCGTTTGATTACAATACCGCGAATACCGTTTGGAACATTATTCCTATATCGCGCCAAAAACCGTACTTTTTCAAATACATATAATTGTATTCCATCTTTGCCGGCAGTACTCGATCGACATATGCGTCGTCTACGTTTTCCGCGCCCGATAGGATCTCGTCTTCGTCCTTATACTTTATACTCGCCGGCGACGTTATACCGGCAGGCATCAATAGCGTAGCCTTCATTTCGTCCGTGTATCGTTCTACATACTTCGGCACTTCCGGGCGCGTTCCCACAAACGACATGCTGCCACCCAATACGTTCAGCAACTGCGGAATCTCGTCGAGACGGCATTTCCTTATAAACTTTCCTACTCCGGTAATACGCACGTCTCCCGCCTGCGTTACCTGCGCGCCGAGCTGCTCCGCATTGACGACCATTGTTCTGAATTTGAAGATCCTGAATTTTCTTCCGTACTGCGTAACGCGTTCCTGTCTGAAAAACACCGGACCTTTCGAACTGACCTTAACGGCAAAAGCAAGTATCAAAACCAAGAGCGACAGCACCGCAAGCATTATAACCGACACGAATATATCAAACACACGCTTCCAAAAAAGCGAAAAGTTTTTTTTACGCAAGCTTTTCCAATATTCGTAAACGCAATCGTTTTTGAGTTCATCGGCGAGCTTTTCCCACTTTCTTACAAGCAATGTATGTACTCCCTTACCGTTTCCGAATAAGCGTCGATCACATAGTCGACGTCTTCGTCCGTCAATAATGTATGTAACGGTAAAGTTATTTCATTCATATAAAACGCTTCGGCATTGGGGTAATCGTTTATATCGAACCCCATATTCTTATACGCCGTCAGCATAGGCAACGGTTTGTAGTGAACGTTGCATGCGATGCCGCGCGCCGCCATTCTCTCAATTATACCGTTCCGCTGCATCGACGTAATGCCCGGTATACGGGTTATATACAGATGCCCCGACGATTTGTATCCGTCGGTATAGTGCGGAAGAGTCTGTATGCCGAGCGGGCTAAAGGCGGCGTCGTATTTTTCTATTATCTCGCAGCGACGCCGTAAAAGCGCACCGTACCGCTCGAACTGTGCAAGTCCCAGCGCGGCGGCGATATCCGTCATGTTGCATTTATACCACGGACCTACTATATCGTACTCCCATGCGCCGAATTTTGTCTTTGCCAATGCATCTTTGTTCTGTCCGTGCAACGACAGCAACTGAACGGCTCGGTATATCTCCTCGTCGTCGATCCCGTCGATGTGCCGCCAGGTAAGCGCACCGCCTTCCGCTGTGGTAAAGTTCTTTACGGCATGAAACGAAAATGCGGAAAAATCGGCAATACTCCCTACCGGCTTTCCGTGCCGTTTTGCACCGAACGAATGCGCCGCATCGGCAAGCACCGTGATCCTGCCTATAGCAGACTGAATATTTCCGTTGGCGGAAAACATATTCCGTTTCGCATTTACGATATCGAATATCCTATCGTAGTCTACCGGTATGCCTGCTATATCGACAGGAATGACCGCTTTGGTTTTTTTAGTCACCGCCCGTTCTACGGCGGTGTAATCGAGTTCGACACTGTTTGGCAAAGTATCGACCAAAACCGGTACGGCACCGACATGGCATATGACCGATGCCGTTGCGGTATAAGTGTACGCTGTGGTTATGACCTCGTCGCCGTCTCCGATCCCCAGCAAGCGCAACGCCATTTCGGCGCACGCGGTCTGTGAATTGAGACACACCGCACGGCGTACACCGCAAAACTCGGCGACTTTCCTTTCCAGCTCCTTGGTCTTTGGTCCGGTGGTGATCCAGCCGGACCTTAAAGCATCGGTAACTTCTGCGATCTCCGCATCGGTTATATCCGGCGGAGAAAATGCTATTCTTCTAATTGGTTTTTCCATATTTATCGGTAAATTCGGTATGCTACGCCGTCCGGACACTTCGGTCCGAACAAAAAAATTATGTCCGCCGCCGTTCCTGCCGAGAACAGTCCTACAAGCAGTACACGGCGGTTTCGCAGGTTTTGCGTATCCGAAATACAAAACAGCGGTCTTTGGACCGACCGCTGTTAGTATATCACAATGCTTTATCAATTACAAGTTATTTTTTATACAAGCTTTTAATTTTACATCTTTTTAAGCGTTTTCGTCCGGAAATCTGTCGGACTAAACTTCGTGTTTCGATCTTTTCCAAAGCGTTCGCGGCATTATGTTCCGCTTGCCGACGAACACAAGCAAGAAAAAAGGCAGCTTTTTGAGCGCATTGCTCGGGAAAGTAAATTCAAGCCCGTCATTGCGACAAAATACGGTCTTGTTTTTTATTTTGCTCACCGCCGCAAGCACGCCCAAAACAGGACAGGTCACCGTAATGACCGCCGCCGAAATACAAATATCGTACACTCTGCCTGCGCCGTCGTCGTACAGCCACAGCGTGAGTCCTATAACTACGACGAAACATACAAGTATTCTCAACCAAAGATATTCCATAACTTTTCTCCCGTACGCAGCGTTACACGGCTATTTTTCTTCTTCCGGCTCTGCGACGGTGATTTTGACTTCCGCGACACGCTTCTGTGTGGACCGCGTAACGGTAATATGCAGATTGGAGTAATCGAAATTTTCTCCGGCTACCGGGATCTTTTCCATTTGTTCCGTGACCCAACCGCCTACCGACGCCGACTCGAAATCCTCTCTTATATCCACACCGATATAGTCGAAAACGTCCAAAAGCGGCGCATTACCGTTTACGACGTAAATACCGTCGCCCGTCTTTTTGATAAACTCTTCCACTTCGTCGTGCTCGTCGTATATCTCGCCGACAAGCTCTTCCAAAATATCTTCCATGGTGACGATACCGCTGGTCCCGCCGTACTCGTCTACCACCACCGCCAAATGTATCTTGCTCTTTTGCATCATACGCAGCGCGGCGGAGATTTTCATGTTTTCGGACAGGCATACCGTATTCTGTATACACGAACGGAAATTATCCGCGCCGTCCAGCGATGCGATAAGAAAATCCTTTTCGTGCACGATGCCCGTAACGGTATCTATGGTGCCGCTGTAGACCGGCATACGCGAATAACCGTTTTCTCTGAATTTTTTAGCTACGTTTTCCATGCTCTCGTCATCCGAAACGGCGACCACGTTGACGCGGTGCGTCATGATATCGCCTATATCCAGATCCTCGAACTCTATGGCGGAACGTATCAGCTCGGACTCGTGCTCGTCGATACCGCCCTCGCTGTGCGCCGTTTCCACATACGTAAGCAATTCGTCTTCGGTGATGCCGGGCGCCTTTTTGAATTTGAAAACTTTAAGCAGCAGTTTTCTCCACTGCGAAAATATCCATGTAAGCGGAAAAAATATTATTTCGAGCATCCACAGTATTCCGCAGAACACACGGCAAAACCCTTCCGGATGTTCTTTTGCTATCGTCTTTGGCGTGATCTCGCCGAATATAAGCACGGCGAGCGTCATTACTACGGTCGAGACCGTCACGCCTTTCGAACCGCCGATAAGATCGACAAACAATATCGTAGCAAGCGACGACGCCACTATATTGACTATATTGTTGCCTATAAGTATCGTAGTTATCAGCTTATCGTAAGCATCCGCCATTTTGCCGACGCGTTTCGCCCATTTTACGCCGTCTGCTTCCAGCGTATGCAGTCTTACACGATTGACACTTGTAAACGCGGTCTCAGACGACGAAAAAAACGCCGATAACAAAACCAATACGACCAAACCTACCAACAAGCCTATTTGAGATGGGTCCATGTGGACTGTAAACACTCTCCTGAAATATTTATATTTATTATTTGTAATATCCGTACGCCGCAGTATACATGCCGACGCATTGTATTACGGAAATTATAACATACGGGGATCCGCTTTGTCAAGACTTTACGTCCGATCGTTATTTACGCGCGGATCCTTTTTAACCCCTCCCCGCATTTTTACGGTTTCAAGCTCGAACCAAAACGTACTGCCTTTTCCTATCTCCGAAATTATCCCGAACTCCGCTTCGTGCGCCTGCAATACGCTTTTGCATATGGATAAACCGAGTCCCGAGCCGACGACGTTGCGCTTGGTATGGGAAGAACGGTAATATCTGTCCCAAACCGCTTCGAGCTCGCTTTCCTCGATACCTCTGCCATGATCGGTCACTTCGACGCGCACCTTTCCGTTTACATCTTTTACGCGTAGGATAACGGTTTTATCGTCGCCGCAATAGTTGATAGCGTTTATAAGAAGATTGTACAGAACCTGCTCGAGCTTCTGCCTGTCGCCTTCGACGCTCAATCCGCCGTCTATATCGTTAAGCAATTTGATGCCGTCGCGTTCGCGCATGATATCGAACCGATCCAAAGTAGCGAGCGCGAGATCGGATAAATCTAACTGTTCGTATTTATATTCGTTGACGCCCGATTGCAGACGCGAATAATTCAACACGTCCTCGACAAGAGCCGTCAGTCTGTCGGCTTCCGATATTATTACGTCGGCGGTCTTTGCCCGTTTTTTCTCGTCCACCGGCATGTCGCGCAGCATTTCCGCATACGCATTTATCATCGTAAGCGGCGTGCGTATATCGTGCGAAACGTTGGCTATGATATCGCGCTGCAGTCTTTCGGACTTTTGCATATTTTCGGTAGCGGAGTTTAACGCGCCGGCAAGATTTTCGTATTCGTCGTACCCGTATCCGGAAAACACTACGTCGTAATCTCCAGCCGCTATCCTTTTTGCATTCTGCGAAAAGTCCATCAATTGTTTTGTCTGATGCCGCGCCGCGATATGCGCGCAAATACACGCCAAGATCAAAACCACTACCGTACAAAATATCAAAACGTAAATCAACTTCATCGTCTGTGAGTTAAACATATCGTACGGTTTGATTATAAGCAAATACGTCTTTTGCACGCCCGTCGACGTCTCCGGCATATGGATACTGCCGCAGCAGAGAAATGTTCCGTACTCGGTAGACACCTTACAAAACTCGTCGGATTCGAATACGCAGCCGAAGTCTATTCTGTCTACAACGCTGTCGAACAACATGCTGTTTACATCAAGGCTGTTGCCCATGTCGTCGACCATGATATTAACGCTGTATCCCGTTTTATCGTCGCCTATGAACACCGCTATGGCAACGGGTCGGTTATGCCTCGCTATCTCGGAAAGCCGCGCCTTGTATATTATGTTCATGCCGTTGTCGTCGAAACGCTTGGGAAAAGCCGCAGACGCGGAATGTCCTACTTCGTCCGCTTCGCGCTCGATCATATTACCGTAGAAAAAATAAAAACCGAAAAAGAACACGCCCCACAGCAGCCCCAATATCGCAACGGCAAACAAAAAATAATTGAGCGTAGTGCGGCTCGCTATCGAACTTATCAACGGCTTGCGTTTGCGTTTCGCGTGCGCAACTGCGCCGCTCTCGGTCTGCTCGGCGCTAAGTTCTTTTATATCCGACGCAACCGGACTCGCTCCGACGCCGTTTCCGACGGGCGCGGCTGTTCCCGTGTCCTTTTGTTCACTGATATCGAGCGGACGCTTGTTTTCCTCATCCGTATTTTCGTCGGTTTTTTCCATTGCGGTAATTATAACAAAAACCCGACATGTTGTCAACAGTCGGGCAATCGTTATCGAAGATATTAAACATATACCGATTCCCGCGGATCATATTCCTCAGATCGTAAACATGTCAATAATTTTCAGCTTTCATGGCAAAGAACGATCTGGGATGCGCACACACCGGGCATGCCTGCGGCGCAGAATCAGCAACGACGATATGTCCGCAGTTGAGACAAACCCAAACGACTTGAACGCCCTTATTGAACACTTCGTTTTTCTCGATATTTGCGGCAAGCTTTACGTAACGTTCTTCGTGCGTTTTTTCTATAGCCGCCACCTTGCGGAAAAGTTCTGCGATCGAATCGAATCCTTCCTTATCCGCTTCTTCCGCAAACGTTTTATACATGTCGGTCCACTCGAAATGCTCTCCGTCGGCGGCGTCTTTCAGATTGGTAAGCGTATCCGCTATTCCGTTATGAAGCAACTTAAACCATATTTTGGCGTGTTCTTTTTCGTTGGCTGCGGTTTCGGCGAAAATACTTGCGATCTGCTCGTAGCCGTCTTTTTTGGCTTTCGACGCGTAATAATCGTATTTGTTACGCGCCATGCTTTCGCCGGAAAACGCCGTCATCAAATTCTCTTCCGTTTTGGTGCCTTTGAGACTTTTCATAATAACTCCTTGTGCCGACATCCGGCAAATTTAATTTCGTACATTAATAATATCACGGTGAATCGGAACTAAAAAAACTAATCGGACCGAATTACGTCGAATATTGAATTACGGTAAGTATTTTCAGCCGACTTTATTTTTTCGCGTCGGACTTAAAAATACCGCCAAACGTTATTACAACACCGCAGACATACCGTCATCATTTATAATGATTATATTCTATAATGACATATCTGTCGATACCGTTTCGAAAAACAAATCGTTCCGAACCGTAAATAAACCGCAGACACGAAATCCGCGGCTATATGGATTCAGTCGAGTTCGGCGAATATCATTCCCGCGGCGCCGATAATGCCCGCGTCGTTGCCCAGCTTTGCAGTAAGAATATCCACGTGCGGCGTATCGGCAAACCCGTAATTTCGTTCCATACAGTAATCTTTCAGTTTGGATATCAAATAATCGCCCTGTGCGCAAACGCCGCCGCCCAATATAACTGCCTGCGGACGAAAAATATTCGCAAAATTGAGTATCCCCTCGCCCAAATACATAACAAACCGCCCGACTACCGCCTCTGCGGTTTTGTCGCCCTTTTTGCTGCATTCGAACGCCGTTCTGCCGTCTACTTTATCAAGTTCCGGCGAGAACTTCCACATAAGCGAATCTTTGTTTTGTTCCATTGCTTTTTTGGTGTCTCGGATCAACGCCGTAGCGCTGCAATACGCTTCGAGACAGCCGCGCCGACCGCACGAACAAAGTTCTCCGTCCGTATCGATCACGACGTGTCCCAGCTCCGCGCCCTTGCCCTCGTTGCCTTCGTACAGCCTGCCGTTTAAAACGATACCGCCGCCGACACCCGTACCCAATGTCAAAAACACTGTGTCGCGGTACTTACCGCTTACCCCGAACATAGTTTCGCCAAGCGCCGCGGCATTGGCGTCGTTACTCACTTTTATCGGCTTCCCGACCGTGCAAAACAGTTTTTCCGCCAGCGCTACCTTATGCCACTTAAGATTATACGCACGGTCGACTACGCCCGTGCCGGAATTTACCGCGCCCGGACAGCCTATACCCACTCCGGCAAAAGCGCTGTCGGCAGGATCGGCAAGCGACAGTATAAGCCGTGCTATATCGGAAATTATCTTATCCGATCCGCCTGCGACATCGGTAGGCACACTCTCTTTTTTAAGGATCTTTCCGTCTCGATCCACAATACCGGCTTTGACGGATGTTCCTCCTATATCGATACCTATACAATACATAAGATGACCCCCGTCGTGATTATTCGATGATTATGGTGTTCAGCGACGATTTGAGTTTATCCTTATCCGCTTGATTGCGCTCTTTAAGGTATTCGCCGAACATATTGACGGCATTGCGCCTATCGAGGATAACGTATCTGCGCGTAACGGGTAATTTCTTTCCGTCGGGCACCGTTTGCGCCGCAGTAGCGATCCGACCGGTATCCTGCGCCTTGCCACGCTGCTTTTTGCCCGTTCCGCCGCTTTGCTTT
Organism: uncultured Christensenella sp.; assembly: GCA_910585055.1. Classification (GTDB taxonomy): domain Bacteria; phylum Bacillota; class Clostridia; order Christensenellales; family Pumilibacteraceae; genus Anaerocaecibacter. The sequence continues at coordinate 45,383 of CAJUBY010000009.1, forward strand.
GTTTTCGGCTGTTTGGGCCGCTCCGTCTGCACCGGCGTCGCTTTCTCTTTTACCGCCAGGCGTTCGGGCTTGACTATCGTGCGGATCCGGGGGATATAAATATCTCTGTACGGCTCGATCTGCTCGTCGTCGTAATACTCCCGTTCTCCTTCCGCCGCACCGTCGTCTTCATTTACGATGTCATTATCCGATCCGATCCGATCGTCGGTACGCTCCGCGCTGTTCTCGGCGGTGCTGTTCCAAACATTATTATAGGTAATGTCTTTGTTGTCGGTATCTTCGGTATCCGTAACGCCGTAAAGCTCCGCGGTTTCTCCGCTTGTCGGATCGGCATATTCATCGTATACACTTGTATCTGTCTGTTCACGATCGGGTTCTTCCGAGTCGCCGACATCAGTGCCGGTGTCGCCGAACGTATCGAAATCATCGGCGGCGGTGTCGTTAATCCCGATAAATTCGTTTTGCATTTGTTCGGGCGGCTCACTTCGATCGAAAACTTCCCCGGCAATGCTTTGCTCGGTATTTTCGTTTCGGGCGGAAACGCGCAACGCAACGCTCTCGGCATCTTTATCTGATTTTAAAACGCCCGTTTCGCCTGTTCCTTTTATGTCTTCCGGCTCCGCCGAGCATTTTGCCTGTTCGAGCGGGGCTTCCGTGTGTGCGGTCCGTTTTTGTTTTTTGTCGGTCTTTTTATTTGCGACAAGACAATCGACGGTAAGCGCGGCGATCGCGCAGACCAAAAGCACCGCCGCGAGATTGGAACCTACGGATTGCGAAAGCATGACAAACAGATCGGGCATCGGCAGCTCCGTAACGGTGCCGCCTGCGACGAGTACGGGAGAATACATTTTGACCGAATCGGTCAAAATGTCCGGTACGAGCTTAATGCAAAATCCGCCGCCGACCATAGTCAAAACGGCGCAGGCGAACATGACCGCGGAAACAGCGACGGCAAGCGACGACAAAACGCGCAGCACCACGTCGAACGCGCCGCATTTGCGTTTACCTTTTACCGCTACCGTTATAACGGACACTAAAAAGAACACGATAAAAGCACACGCCGCCGTAACAAATAAAATATTGAAGATATTACTCCAATCGATCATGATTCAATTATACAACCGACACGAATGTTTGTCAATTCCATTAAGACAATTTGACGGGCAATAAAAATATTTTTACCGACTTTCAAAACATTCGTTTTCGTATCATTATTATTATCACAGGTATAAGTATCGCAGCCACAATGCCTACGACGATCCAAAATCCGTACTGATTTTCCGCAAAAGGTATGCCCAAAACATTCATGCCCCACAGTCCGCTTATAAGCGTGGGTATGGTCAGCAATATGGTGATCGCAGTGAGCAGTTTCATCACTATATTTTGATTGTTGGAAATGACCGAAGCAAAAGCGTCCATGGTCCCCGAAAGAACGTCGCGGTGTATAGACGCCATCTCTATCGCCTGTTTGTTTTCTATAACGACGTCATCCAGAAGATCGTCGTCGTCTTCGTAATGTTTTATAGTGGACAGCGTACGGATCCTGTCGATTACTATCTGATTCGCATTGAGCGAGGTGGAAAAATATACCAGCGCTTTATCGAGATCGAGCAGTTTGATAAGCTCGGTATTTTTAAGCGATCGGTGCAACGACTGCTGTATGCGGCTCGCCGTGCGGTCGATAAGCTTAAGATAAGAAAGATATTTCGTTGCGTTTACGTACAGTATTTGATATATAAACCGAGTACGCTTGTTCACGTCGAAATTACGGATCGTCTTCGTAACGAAATCGCCGAGCACCGACGTTTCGCGCAAACACACCGTAACGAAGTAATCTTTGTTGAACACCATCGCAAGCGGCAGAGTGGAATACACATACGTATCCTTCTCTTCGTTTATAACGGGTATATCGACGAGTATAAGAGTTACGTCGTCGTCCACGTCGATATGCGCCCGCTCTTCTTCGTCGAGTGCGGACTTTAACATGACTTCGGGAATACCCGTAGCGCGGCTTACAAGCTCCACTTCGAGATCGGACGGATTTTCGAGATTTACCCACGATCCCGGAACTATATCTCCGCGCTCGGCAAGTTCGCGCTTGCCGCTTTCCATTGAATAAATTTTTACCATACGCGTTTTAACAACGGGCGTCACACCCGATAAAAACGAGCGTGACGGTCACAAATCACAACTTCCGTCGGAACCGTCCATTGCCGTCCTCCCGGCATATTGTACCACAACCATATACTTTTTGCAAGCCGTTAAAGAAAAAACCGTACGGCTTTTTGTGCGGTATAAAAGAAAAAGTCTTTTGTTTAACGATATTTTCAACGATCGGCGGATATTACAAATTTTTCAATCTGTCAACAACGCGCAGACCGCGTTTCACAGCATATCCGTACAGCGACAGCGTGTATTTATCGCAAAGCACGTCGGGCGAATGACAGTCCGCCGACACTACTACGGGTGCGTCGTGCGCCGCACAAAGCTCCGCGAGCAGATCCGTAGGATAGTTGAACCGATGGTTGCGAATACCGTTGGCATTGAACTCTATCGCCACGCCGTATCGGGCGGCTGCGGCGACTGTCCTGTCGAACGCCGCGACCATCCCGTCGGACAAAACCGGACGGCGGTAAAAAATAACGTCGGGATGCGCCACCAATGCAAACATACCCGTTTCTATCCCTTTTCTTACGTTATCGAAATAAGCGCAGACGTTGGCTTCGTCGGTACCGTCCCAAAACGAATTCATCCTGGCGCCGCGGTAAATATATTCGTGCTGACCGAGCACAAGATAATCGAGATTTTTCAAAAGATCCCCGTAGTATCCGTCGTGCCCTTCGAAATACTCGATCTCCGCACCCGAAAATATTTCGATCCTGCCGCAAAATTCGCGCCGCGCCGCATCGAACTGCGGCAGATATTTAGTAATCATGGATTGCGGCGTCATGTACGGCTCACAGCTGCCGGTCGGCGGTATACAATGATCGGAAATACCTATTGCTTCCAACCCGTTTTCGACGGCGGCTGCTACATAATCGCGCACTGTACCGCACGCATGACCGCATAAATAATTATGCGTGTGGTAATTGCTCTTTATTTTTATTTTGCACAGTTCCGGCTGCGGCAGCAATTCGAAATCTTTTAACACCGTACATACCTTTAATATGTTTTATTCAGTATATCACCCGAAAGTATCGCTTGTCAATCACGTGCGGCGGGCTAAGCGCGGCGCGTATACCGATGTATCTCATACGGAACATATATATCACAGTTTATCCAATATATCGAAGTCTGATTCTTTTTGGTACGGCGACAGCGACAGACGCACGCTCTCGCTTACGGCTGTCGGATCCATACCTATATTTAGCAATATCCTAGACGGTTCGGTCACGGCACAGGCGCTTCCGGAAGATGCCGCTATATCGGAGGAAACGGCTTTTAAAAAAACGGCGTTGTTGTAACCGCGTAAACGCACGTTAAGCAAACCGGGGATGCGGTTTTCGAAAGCGTTGTTTAAGATGAGCTTGTCGCCGAACTTATTGCGGAGTTTATCCAAAATTATCTTTTCGTATTTGATAAGCTTGGTACGGTTGACCTCGAGCCCGTTGTTCGCTATCTCGCACGCTTTTCCGAACCCGACTATAAGCTCCGTGGAAAGAGTGCCGGCTCTGTACCCGTTTTCGCCGTGTCCGCCGTGGATCAGCGGAACAAGCCGTCCGTACTCGCCGGACTTTTCTATCAAACACCCTATACCTTTCGGTCCGAACATTTTATGAGCGGTAAAAGTAACGTAATTAAGCGCGGAATATTTATTTATGTCCAGCTCTGTCTTGCCTACGGCTTGAGTCGCATCGATATGCAATCTTACGTTGTGCGACCTGCATACATCGTTTATAGCGCGCAGATCCTGTACCGTTCCTATCTCGTTGTTTACGTAAATCACGGAAACAAGCGCAGTCGAGTCGTCGATACTTTCGTCAAGAGCCGCAAGGTCCAACGTTCCCGTACGGTCAACGGGTACAACGGCAAGCCGTGCGCCTATACTTTCGAGATACTTACATGTTTCGTAGACCGACGCATGCTCGACTGCGGATATAACTATCTTGTTTTTACGCGGCGTGCCCGACCGAAACACACCCTTGAGCACAAAATTATTCGCTTCGGTTGCACCGCTCGTAAAAATAACTTGATCCGGCCCGGCGTTTACCGCGCCGGCGACCCTATCACGGGCAATCCGTATGAGTTTTTTCGCTTCTTCCGCAGGCGCGTAGAACCGGGAATCCGCATTGCCGAACGCAAACATCGACAGGGACATTTCACGCAGTACTTCGCTGTGAATTTTCGTGGTCGCGGCATTATCCAAATATAGCATGTTCACCTGCCGAGATCGATAAGATTCATAAAAAATTTATCCTTGTCGTCGGCATACCGATACTCGGAATACAGATAATCGATGCCCCTTTGTATGTGCGCGTTGGTCAGATCCGGAAAAAACTCTTCGTCGTTTACGATCCTTCCCAAATGATCGGTCATCAGGATACGGTACAGCTTTTCGTCACGGCCGAATATAGTTATCCGCTGATAATCCGATCCTCCATGATTTCCGACGTCATAGCACGCCGTTTCTCCGTACGCCGTACGCGGATCGCCTTTCAGTTTTAGGGAGCATGCAATAGCGATACGCATTATAGCCGCTTTGGAAGACAGCTTTATTTTTCGGTCAAGCTCCGCCAATTTCGCTTCCGTATCCGCCGAAGTTTTAAGTCGCATAACCATACAGACTACTCTCCGAAATAACTTTGTCTTACGACCGTCGAATTGGACACATCGTCGTAGTCCAATAAATACGTTCTCGCAATACGGTCGGAGACCGACATGTATTCCTTGCCGATAAATTCCGAGTCGGTAGACAGAATAACGACCTGATCTCCGATATCCGCCACTATATTATTGATAAACAGCGTTCTTGTTTCGCCGTCCAGCCTAGCCAAAGGACTGTCGAAAACAAACATTTCCCGTCTGCCCGATATTTTGAACATGGCGCGTATTATACAGCTCACGAGTATTTGAGTCTCTCCTGCCGACAAAGCCGACAGATCGAACCGTTTTCCTTTCGAATACAACCGCAGATCGAAATCGCCGTCTATTTCTATACCGGAAAGATAATCTGTTTTCCTTACCGTCTCGTTGAACATCGCCAAAGTCGCGGCGGATAGAGCTTTTAGTTTATCCGTCTTTATATGTTCCGTAAGACGGTCGACGACTTTAATGCAACTCGCGCATATAAGATAACTTTTTTCCACTGTTTTACCGCGCTTGCCGGCATCGAGCATTTTTTGGTATTTATCCAGTATGACCGCGATTTCCCGTTCCAGTTCCGCCGCGGTCTCGGCGGTTCGCGCCTCGCTGTTTTTGACCGCCGCAAATTCCTCGGTAAGTTTTTTGGTCTCGGTTATTATCTCGTCCAGTCGCGCTACGGAAAAACTACCTTCCAGCGCTCCGCGCATTTCGGTCATTTTATCGATCAAATTGTTTTTGCCCGATAAGACAGATACCGCCGACGCTTTTTTGGATTGCGTTATTTCGGCAAGCCTTTCCAACTCGGTTATCTCTTCTTCTTTCAATCCCAACACCGGTTCGCCCGAAACAGACTTCAATTCGTCTATGTATGCCGAAAAATCCACTTTCATATACCGCTGTACTTCTTCCAACATCGACGCGTATATCCCGGGCAACTCACGTCTGCCGCGATCCGCAACGGATGCGATCTCTTTTGCCAAAATGCAGTACGGCAGATAATCCTCGTAAAATTCGCGGAGCATCCTGTAATTTTCGTTAGTCGCCTTTTCGAGGCTTTTAACGCCGCATCTCAATTCCCTAGCCTGTTCTTTTGGTATGCCGCCCAGTTTTATAAATTCGTTTTGAAGCGCCGCGAGCCGAATGTTTATATCGTTTATTTCGGAACGCAAAACCTTCCGTCTTTCCTTTATCGAACTCAAACTTGCTTTTTTAACGTTAACATCCGTTAGCATAGACGACAGCCCGTATTCGGACGAAACCTCGGCTCTGCTTTTTTCGTTATTTAAATACGCGGTAAGATCTTCGCGGAATTGATACAGAATATCGATATTGAATATGCAGTTGAACACACTGCGCAAATAAACATCGGTATTATCCGAATCGATAAATCCGCCTACCGCCTCGCCGTCGAAGATAAACGAATTTATAAGCTCGGGCGAAGCCACCGCTCTTATCTTGCCGACAAATTCCAGACTGTCCGACTCTGATAGAATTTCACCGTCTTTTGCCGCGGATAAAGTTTCGGTTATACTTTCGTTATGCTTCCTCCAACTGCGCAAAATAACATATTCGCTTTCGGAAAATTTTTCGGCAAGCTCCACGGTCAGCTTTATACTGTATTCGCCCGATTCCGCAAAATAAGACAGCATCGATCCTATCTCTTTCATATATGTTATGTTTTCGGTCTTATATCCGTATGCGAAACAGCCGTACAGCCCGATCTTTATCGCTTTTAATACAGTCGTTTTGCCGGCGCCGTTTTTTCCGCCTATCAATACTATATTTTTTTCGCCGCCGGTCGTAAAATCGATAGTGTGCCGCCCGACAAAAGGACCGATATTCGTTAAAGTCAATTCTTTAATCTTCATCGGCATACTCCATGTTTCCGGCGGAAATATACTCCTGATTCAATTTTTCCTTTATCCGCTTATGTACATCCACGCGTCTGCGATAGCCCATATTTACTTTTTCAAGCTCGAGCAATTCGTTGAACATTGTAAATCCGACGTTTTCTTCGGCGCACAACGCCTTTAGAAAATCATAATCGTCGGCGCCGAAAAGCCGTATATCGTCGGTGACGTGTTCGTAATCTCCGTAATACTTTTTATATATGGCATATACCGAGTTTTCCAGATCGCCTTCCTCGGACCATGTTTTTTGTATCAAATTTATTTCTTCCGGTCTTATCAAGACATAACCGTTATCCAGACTTTTCTGAAGTTTTAAAAGACGGTCCAGTAATTCTCTGCGCGTCGCCATCGTAAACGGTCCGACACCCAACTTGTAATAATTGTCGTCCAATCGTTTTATCACTATCCTAGGCTCGCAACCGCTACGCAGATCTATCCCTTGTTCGGCTATATAATCTCTCGCAGACTGCTCGGAATCGCTCGTATCGAAAACGTACCACTCGTTATCATCCGAATCGAACCATCTGTCTCCGCGACGCTTAATAACGCTGCGACCGCGGTCGCCTTTTGCGTCTATTACCAGATTTCCGTCTTGATCGGTACCGGTTTTGGAAAAATAAAGACTGCCGTTTCTGCGGCAATGCATTCTGCGGTTTTGCTCGTCACGTATGGAATAGATCCAATTACGATATTCCAATAAAGGTTTTAACCAATCCACTCCGTTTTTGATAAAACCGGTAAGCGACTTGTCTTCGGTCACAACAGTACATACCCAGCATCCGAATCTGCTGTTTCCGCAAGTGGTATGCTTTTTTTCTTCTTCCGTCATTATCATCGGACATTCGTCGCCCGACAAAGAATCTTTATACAGTTTGAATAATTTGGTATTGTCCGATCCCCACGGCGACTTGTTAGTCAAAAGGTAGTTCCAAACGTCGTCTTTGGTAAAACTGCGTATAGGCGCAAATACATACGAATTAGCCTGCGTAGTATGACGCATAAGCTCCTTACCTTCTATCGTATGGCTGTCCAGCACTCTGTCTCGGGACTGACTTTCACCCTCGCGTACTCCCAATATCATTACCGCTTCGCCGTATTTGTCGATAACGGACTCTATAAAACGGTTGGCAGGTTCTATTTTAAGTCTGTCGGTACACCAGCGAAACGTTTGATTCGGACAGGGATATCCGCGTCCGATCAAATTGACCCAAAAGCTTTTTGCCGTTTCGGGTCTTATTACCGACGCTTCCACGGGCAGATTTTTCGACACCGAAAGAGCATTTATCTTTTTTATCGTATCCGAAACGGTATCTATTATCATGGGCGTTTCGACCATGGTATCGGACGAGACTACGTAAATTTTTTTGTGCAAAGGAATACCGGACTCCGTCATGTCCAGCAAAGTATCGATTATTATTTGAGTCGTACAAGTCGAATCTTTTCCGCCGCTGTATCCTATCACCCAAGGCATATCGTCACGAAGATATACCCGTTTGATCCTTTCTTTGGTTTCTTCGATCAGTTTTTCGATATCTATTTTATCCAGTAAACCCATCAGTTGCCTTTTACCTCGTTGTGACTTTCTTATGCTTCTCCGATCCGACGCCCGATCTTGATAAGATACGATATCTTACGTCCGAGGTCGGTATTTTTTATTTTCCGCTGTCGTTAGCCGCGCAGGATCTTATACCCGGAATAAAGTATATCATCGGCATTGATTCTTGTCAATCGTAAACACCGCCTACCGTTCAGTCTCGGCAAGCGCCGTTGTTTTCGAAACGGCGTTTAAACAGTTCCTTAAGCGTATTCAACATTGTTTGTTCGTGATTTTCCGAAAAATAGACTTCGATGAATTGCTTGTATTTCTCGGATACGGCCGATCCGTCGAAAGGACGCGCCTTACAGTCGCAAAGCTCTTTATATGTATCCATGGCTTCTATCATGCCGATGAACGTACCGACGTGCGCCGGTATCCGCGCCCCGCGCTTTTCATACCATTCTTTTATCATTTCTATTTTGGTCACGATGTCAAAGCGGTCCAGTTCTTTGTTCAGCGTCTTATCCAAAACCAAAAGATTCACGGTCTTGCGTTTATATCTGCCGTCTATCCCGTTAAGCTGTAACGGGATCACCGATCCGCCGTGTTTCCATTGCAATGACAGATGTCTTTTATCGGGAATAATAAAGTGTTCCGAATTAAAGCCGGATTCACGCATATAGACAAAAGTAATCCAATTTTCGTTGGGGTCGTAATAGTCGGTAAGCGAATACACCGCGCTCAATCTGTCGAACCTTTCGTTTGGTTTCAATTCGAACTTTTCTACCTTGTTTTTTCGCAGGTTTCTAGCCGCGCCTATCACTGCCCGTTTATCTCCCGAGATCAATGCGTCCCTTACGGTAACGTCTATGTCGTGCTTCGATTTTTTCCCGACTGACACAATAAACAGCTGCGTATATATAAACAGGTTGGTAACGACCGCACGGAATTCTTTATGCGTAAACGCAGTTTGCCATGCTTCGCTGCCCGTAAGCTCGAATATGAACCGCATAAACGGCAGTTTCTGATATTGCGCCGACTGACACCGCAATATCCTGTTCGACAGGATCTTAAGCACCTTGTGATCGTCGGTATCACGGTAATCATAACTGTTTCGGCACAGATCGTCAAAACGGTACCCGTCTTTTTGTGTATTGCCGAAAAAATTCAAGACACTGTTCCCGTAATCTATCATATCGCACAAACACTTTTTTGTTTCGTCCATTGTCTTGCCGTCAAGATAGTGCCTGCCGTTGTACACCAATTTCTCCGGCCAGTTCACACTGTCGTTCGCCAATATAAAAAGGTACAGGTATCGGCTTAAATTTTCGTAATAAAAATTTTCTTTGAACCGCAATGCGCATTGTTTAAGGCTTATCCAAAGTCCGCGCAGTTCGCCGTGATTGTATTCGTCGAAATTTTCGAAACAATGCCCTTTGAATATATCCTCCACTTCCAGCAGTTGCGACTTTTCGTTTATATCCAAAAACACCTGCTCTATCGGATTGGTACGCGTATGCGTATCGTTGATAAGGACCAGGAACTCACACTCCAACATCTTATCTCGGAACGTCTTGACCTGTACGGTATCCATTTCGGATAAGAACTCCGCGATCATGCCGTATGCGCCGGCAAGCGCCGTCCGCTGGCAGTAAACATCCGCCCCGACGTCGGTTTTGACGGTTATCTCGCATGCATGCTCATCCAAATACTGTCCCACCGACTCGTTTCTCAAAATAAACCGACCATACGGTTTAAGTAACCGCATGATGCTTTGCTGTTCCATGGCGGATCCTTTGTAGTAATTGTACAAAGCCGCCAATGTCAGATAACAGACCGTTGCTCGCTGTTGCCCGTCTACCAGTTCGTAATTCGTCTTTTTCTCGTCGAAAATAATTATCCCCAAAAACTTATCGCGGACGGAAATATCGTAGAGCAACGTTTTTACATTATCGAAATCCCATTTATATTCACGCTGATAAAGCGGAATGACCATTTCTCTTTTATCGGCATCGAAATTCCCGAAAGAATTTCCGGTATCCATTTTAAAAAAGTTTCGAAGATTGACCGTAAATGCTTTCATCGGTTTTTTCCTCTCTCGTTTATATCACTTCGGGTCGTATAAGCCCGTAAAATTTTACGACACTAATGCAAAATGTTATTTTTAAATTAAAAAATCAAACTGTAATTTCCCTAATTTAATAATTAAGGACGAATAAAAATACGCTTTCGGTTGTATTTCCGCCATTATCCGATGGGTCTGCGTATATATTAAAAATTCACCGCGACATTATTTAAGCTTGGAAACCGCTCTATCGTATGAAATATCTATAAGTTGCCATATAAGATCTTGCGATACGCCGTATACGGCAACGGTACTCTTGTATTTAGTTTGGACCGACGGACAGTGCCAGCCCTTGACGATAACACCCGGATAGTCGCGCCGTAACTTTTGCGCCGTTATCTCGTCTGTCGAAACAGTTAATTTAAGCTCGTTATCCCGTACGAAGATCTCTGCGAATATTCTGTTTTTGCGCAAATTTCCGATCTTTACTATAATGCAATCATCGCCGAAAGGATGATCGATATACGCCCCTTCTTTCCGCATACAGTAATCGAGTATCTCTGTATCTTGAATAAGATCGAGCAGTTCGCCTTTCACTTCCGTCTCCGATAAAATTTACGATTTAAAAAAGCAAATAACGAACGTTACAATTAAACTCTTTATTTGATAATACTCAACACTCTTCTTCAACTACGTAACTAATCATCTTCCCGTGTACAGCCCGATGTCAAATACACGATCTTATTCCAATAGGTACACCAACGATTGAAAAATTCGTTCGTGGGTTGACAGTATGGGCAATCGGCGCATTTACATTGAACCGTCATAATATTGATCTTCGTTCGGTTATTTTAAATATATACGTGCGCCGTGTAGACATTTGATCTTTGTCATCGCGAAACTCTGCACTCGTACTGTGATCAGTATATACCGTTAAATCGAATACGTCAATGATTTTGCCGAAACATAAAAATAATCGAGGCTCGATTGGTCAAATCGAACAGCTGCACGCGCATTGTATTCATATATTGCGAAACGACAGTACAATTAAACAAATTTTATATATTGTCCTTCGAATGAACGCTCTTGAATATACTTTGGGCAAATCGGAATCGCGCAGTATTTGCCAAAGGTTTACTGTGTTCAATTTGTCTGCGTAAACCCCGTTTATTTCATCGGCAAGAAAATCTTTCAAAAATTTATTCCATTGTCATCTTGATTCGTCATATACGGCATATATTTTTTTGCCCGGTTTATATCGGGCTAATCCTCGAGCTAATACCAATAATATTTTGCAAATTTGTCATAAGATTTTACATTTTCAAACTGCGGTCTTTTCATAACTATTATATTATATTACAAACAAAGGCTATTTTTAACTCTATAATTATTTAATGCATGGTTTTGATTCTCACCGAAAACAAAACTTACTCAACCAAAGCGAGACCGATACCCACGCCGAAAAACAAGAACTATAACGAAAAAGCAAAATTAAACGCGACGAAATGCAATTTATATAGTAAGTAAAAAATAAGGGATACAGCACAACACGCAGTACATAATTTTCCACTGCTTACTTATTTCTTATCTTTAATCCTTTAACACATTCTTTTAGGCGCTTTAACACCGCTTTGGCTGAGCGGCAATAGCCTAAAACGAATTATTAACTCCATCTCTTTTTACAAAAACTCTTTTTACCGCATTTGGGACACTTTAATTTTCTTTTTGTAAACGTATGCACACCACCGATAAAATCTTTTATTGACGGCACAAACTTTTGGCCGCAAACGGGACATTCATAAACACCTGCATCCACAGTCAAAACACAACAAACACCTATGCCGAGAATTATGATTATAAACGAAATCGCAATACAAACAATTCTTACCCGCATAGGTGCCGACAACATAGTGCTTAAAAGAATTATCGAAAGACTTGCAAGTATTGTAATGACGGCTACAACAATAGAAACAGCTATTCGTCTTTTTGCTTCTTTTTGTTTTTTCATTAAGTCGGCAACAATATATTCTTCGGCGTTTTCTTTATAGCGTTTTTCGTCCAAATGCTCGCCGTTTAATATTTCATTTATACCCACATCATAAAATTTGCTCAAAATTTGCAGCATTTCAACAGGCGGTAAATAATTTCCGTTTTCCCAACGTGAAACGGTTTTATTGGTTACACCGATTTGTTCGCCCAATTCTTCTTGCGTTAGATTTTTGTCTTTTCTGAGTTCGGATAAAAAGTTACCGATTTTTTGCATATCCATAATGAATATCTCCTTATGTTTTATAACAATTATAGCACACAATCACTGAAAAGCATTGCCCATAAACAGCGAATTTGTAACAAATAATTATCATATTTTAGACTAATGACTCTCGGATGCTTGATAATAACAAGCCTACAATGGCATTTCTACGGCGTTACACTACACAATTGCATATTAAAACAGCAAAAGAAAAAACCTAAAACTTTTCTCGCAAAAGGAGTTCGTTTTAGGTTTTTGCTGGTGGGCGACAATGTGTGCCATAAGAACCGCCCATTTAGCGACCTCGTCCTTGTTACCTTTGAAACAGAGTAAACTACTTTTTGCATTTTCTAAACCTCCGTGATTTTATTAGCCTTTCGGCAGGGGCAAAGTAGCACTGTTCGGGTGTGATAAGGCTTTGATTTGGCGAGGCAGCGAAAGTAAACGACAGGTCTTTATTTGTGTTCCGTTACCAAAAAATAAGTGCGTTATTTGCATAAGAAAAAAGCCCGACGTTTTCCGTCAGGCTGTAAATTCAATATTGAAATTTTAAGTGCTTATTTTTTGCCGTTTACTTTTGCGAGAACTGTGCTACAACAGCCACAACGAAAGGAAAAATCACGGAGACTCTCGAACTGCAAAAAGTAGTCGCTCGACACAAAAAAATGACTGACAAGATAGTTAGTCTTATCAGCCATTCGACGCTAAATTGAAATTTATCGGTCGAATAGCCCTTCTGCGATCAGCAATTCAAGAACACGGGCCTCGCGTTCAAACATCATCGGATTATACGGGCTCTGTGTCACATGACGATTTTTCCTGATCGCAGTATCTGGCTCAACATACTCTAACATATAGGCTTCTTCCGCTTCATAGCCGTCAAGCTCTTGGGAAACGGCTTCATCTGCACTTTCACAAAGATAGTAATAGTTATCCTGAATAAAACACTCCGTTTTGTCCTGGTCGCTTCTTTGAATTCGATGCACATATCCGTATTCTTTTAGTATCCGGCAGGACGACTAAACCCGATTCCTCACGAGTTTCCTGGATCATCGCATCCACAGGGTTTTCGCCGTCCTTGATTCCGCCACCCGGAAATTTGTAATAGTCGTACTTAATACTATGAATCATTGCTATTTTTTTGCCTTTAATCATGATACTTCTGGCAGAGTTGCGGACAAACGAATGGGTGCATTTATCGTAGTCCTTTTTGTCCATTTTGAACAGCAGTCTCATGGCGGCCTCCATAATCATAAATT
>CAJUBY010000010.1 GCA_910585055.1 uncultured Christensenella sp.
CGATTCCGTATCTGTGGCGGACCGTGACTGCCGCTGTTGTTTTCTTTGCCGTATATGCGTCGGTGATAATCGTGTCGGGCGCGCTCGATCTGAGATCGGTATTTTCGGATGCGCTTGAAAAACTCAGGCGGAAACACAGGGAAAAACACTCGGACGCCGACGCGCAAAAATAATCGAACGGATAACTGCAAAAGCTTGATTTTGTCTTGTATTAGTGGTACAATATAACCGCAAGTTCGGTTTCATTCAAAAAAGGCGATAAAACCGTAAAGGAAGCTACAGATGATCGATATAAATTTGATCCGCAACGATGCGGAGGCGGTATCTGCGGCGCTCGCAAAACGCGGGTGCGACGCGGATCTCGGTGAAATCCTCGGGCTGGACGCAAAGCGCAGGGATATTATAGGTCGCACGGAAGCGCTTAAAGCGGAAAAAAACAAGGTCAGCGCTGATATCCCCAAGCTTAAAAAAGCCGGAGAAAACGTCGAGCCTATATTTGCGAAAATGCGCGCGCTCGGCGACGAAATATCCGCCAACGACGAGTTGCTTAAGCAGACGGAAAATACGCTCAATACGGCGCTGCTCTGTTTGCCGAACATACCCGATCCCGATGTCGACGCCGGCGGCAAAGAGAATAACAAAGTAGTCAAAGTATGGGGCAAAAAGCCAGAATTCGATTTTCCTATAAAAAATCACGTCGAGCTTTGCGAAAGTCTTAAACTCATAGATTACGAGCGCGGCGTCAAGCTCGCAGGCAACGGATCGTGGCTGTATACGGGCAAAGGCGCGCTGCTGGAATGGGCGCTCTTAAATTACTTTATAAGTACCCATACCGAGGACGGGTATACGTTTGTTCTGCCGCCGCACATGTTGAATTACGAGTGCGGTCTGGGCGCCGGGCAATTCCCCAAATTCGAGGAAGATGTGTACAGAGTGGAAACTGTCGAAGGCGCGGCGGCGCGGCGGTTCATGTTGCCCACGGCCGAAACGGCGCTTGTCAATCTGTACCGCGGCGAGATCCTCGGCGAAAACGAACTGCCCAAAAAGCTGTTCGCGTACACTCCGTGCTATAGAAAAGAAGCCGGGTCGTACCGAGCGGAAGAACGGGGCATGATCCGCGGTCACCAATTCAATAAGGTGGAGATGGTGCAGGTAACAACGCCCGATAACAGCAAAGCGGCATTCGAGGAGCTTGTAAACAAGGCGTGTGCTCTCGTAGAAGGTTTGGGTCTGCATTACAGACTGAGCAAGCTGGCGGCAGGCGACTGTTCGGCATCTATGGCGCGTACGTACGACATAGAGATATGGATACCGTCGATGGGGATATACAAGGAAGTCAGCTCGGTATCGAACGCAAACGATTATCAGGCACGACGCAACATGACGCGTTACCGCGGAGCGGACGGGAAGATCGGTTACGTCCATACTCTCAACGGATCGGGACTTGCTACATCGCGTATACTTCCTGCGCTTGTAGAGCAAAATCAAAACAGCGACGGGTCGGTAAACGTGCCCGAAGTACTGCGCGGATTTTTGGGCGTCGACCGTTTGGTCTGATTTACGCAAGTTTCCGTATTTACAAACCGTTAACAAACTTCAGGAGCCATTCGATGAGCATATTCGGAAGAAGAAGGAATTTCGAGCGTCAAATGCAAGACAGGGTCGAAAATCCCGATCTTACAAATTACGAAGAGAAAAAAGTTTTTGCGGCGGACGGCGGAATGTCGCCCATACCCGATTACGGTACGTTCGGAACATCGGATTTTTCGGGTATAAACACTTCGGCGGATCATTCGTCTCAAAGCGCCCCGGCGATGACCGAAATGCATCCCATCCCGACGGCTTCCGTTCAGACCGAAACGCGTCCCATGGTTTTTGCCCTGAAAGGGCACAGCGATATATACGTTTACGAATATCCCGACAGGCTGGAATATTACGTAAAAGCGTCGACAAAAATGCATTTATTCGATACGGTCTATAAAAACAGATAGTGTGCGCGCAGGAATATTTGCGGCATAGGGGATTAATTGTGCAACATGCCACGCGCATGTGCGCTTAAAATAATGTTTTTGACTTCGGATTCGTCCGAAGTTTTTTTACGTAAAAACGATCTTGCGCAATCGAAAACCGACGAGCATACCGCTCGTCGGTTTTCGAAACTGCGCACCGCCTTTGATAATACGCACCGAAGCGTTTTTCCGCCGGCCGACTCCGTTAAAGCTACCTTGTGGCACACGCCACATCTTGTTTAGTGCTGCTGCGGTCAAGCCCTGACACGGTTCGCAAGCAGACGTTGCACAAGACCTTAACATCAACGCCGCCTAACGGCAACCGACCCCCCATACGCAAACCGGGGGCGGCGTTCGACCCTACTGTAGCGGATTGTAGGTCACAGAGTGCCGCTGCCTCTCCGTCTAGCGCAGTAGAGTTATTATAATCCATTATATTAAAAAAATCAAGTGTTTTCCGATATTTCCCCGGTCGGATTTTGCCGCTTTGAAAAAAATGTTGATATGTCAACAAATTTGCTTGACATATCCCGATCTTGACGTTATAATGCTACTGTTGATTAATCAACAAGCAGTGTGTATGGATAAGACGTTCGAAAAATTTACCGTAAATATACTCAAGCTCAACAGACTCGTGCAAAAAATTAAACAGTTCGAGATGGAAGAGTACGGACTGAAGGCAGTGCATGTGATGTGCGGATATTATCTTTCCGAAAATAAAGACGGATTGACATTGAGCGAGCTGTCCAAATTTGCGGCGGAAGATAAAGCTGCGGTATCGCGTGCGCTTTTATGTATGCGCGAAAAGGGGCTTGTGTCGTACGATCCGGGCACATATAACGGAAAGATAACGCTTACGGAAAAAGGTCGCGGTTTTGCCGCCGCCGTGGAACGCAAGGCTGCGAGAGCGGTCGATGCCGGAAGCGCAGATATGACGGAAGACGAGCGAGTTAAGTTTTACGAAACGCTCGGGAATATTGTCGGCAGGCTGCAGTCGTATTACGACGGTCTTGTCAAAGACGCGTAACGTTTTTCGTACAAGACCGCGCGTCGGATACATGCGGTTGCGATATGCGATTTTATAAATAATCCGGATCGATCAAGGAGTAACATTATGGAAGATACAACAGCGGCGGTAGACACCGAAACGACCGTAACTACCGAAAACGGCGGACCCAAAAAGAAAAAATGCAAGCTTTGGGTAAAGATAACATGCATAACGTTGGCGGTCATCCTTGCCGTCGTAGCGATACTTGGTATAACTTTCGCTTGTGTTTGGAGCGACGAGATCTCTACGGTGCGCAGCTTTAAAAAGATACGTTCGAGAAACGATGCGAATCAGGAAGGGTCCGTTTACTATATGAAAGTTAAGGGCGGATTTTATTTCGACGACTTCCTTGCGCAGGGCGGTGCGTCCGACGACAGACAGCTGATAAACTTTATAACCGATCATATAACGCGCGGACTTATAGACGTAAATATAGGAGAGACCGATATCGGATGTTCGTCGTTTACGGCGGTAACTCCCGGCGGCGACGTACTTTTTGCGCGTAACTACGATTTCGCAAAGACCAACATATGCTTGACAGTATGCGATCCCGGTGACGGCCGACACAAATCGATATCATCGGTAGACCTTAATTACATAGGTATGAATGTCGACAAAGACGTCGAAGGGCTTATGAACAAAATAACATGTCTTGCCGCGCCGTATACTCCGCTGGACGGGATAAACGATGCCGGCGTAAGTTGCGGTATTTACATGTCTTATCAGGGCGGAGACGGAGAAGAGGGAACCGTCGCTACCGATCAGAAAGAAAAGGGCAAAAAGAACATAACGTCCACTACTATGTTGCGCTTGATACTCGATTATGCCGACGACGTAGACGAGGCGGTAAAACTTATTTCCGAATACAATCTGCACGACTCCGCCAACACATCGTTCCATTACATGGTAGCGGACGCGACAGGTAAGAGCGCGATACTCGAATGGATACCGGAAAACGGTACTGACGCAACGGATAACGACGGTTCGGCGCGTAAGCTGAATGTTGTATATAATACAGATCCGATGTATGAACAGTTACGCGCACAGTCCGAATTCGATTATCAGTGGGTGACGAATTTTATAGTTACAGACCAGGACTCTTACTATACCGATAACGAAGCCAAGCCCGGTTATGCCAGATATGCGCATATTTACGACAGACTGCGCGAGAGCGGAGGAGTGGTACAGGACGAAAAGGCGGCGATGAAAATACTTGCCGAAGTCGGTCAGCGTAATTTCGCCGGAGGCGGAGGTTGTACAGTACACAGCGCCGTGTACAATCTTACCAAAAAAACCGTATTGTGGGTATCGAACGAGGAATACGGAGACAAGTCGGCAGTATATACGTTTTCGTTCGGCGGAGGTCTGCGTTCGGCGGACGCAATGCCGTGGTAATTTCCAATAACGGATTTATTTACGCAAATAACAAAACGGACGATACGGCATATACGTAACGTCCGTTTACTTTTTGTCTTATGATCGAGGCGGTCAGCCCGGATGCTTTGTATGCATCGTTGTGTTAGGCATAAACTCGCCGTAGAACATTTGCTGAAACGCCGCGATGTTGGAGTATCTGTCTTTGGGATAAACCGACAGCGCTTTCATCAAGGACTTTTCGCGTACGGGCTGTATTTTGACGCCGAGCGCGGACGGGGGAACTATAAGATCGTTGGTCCTGCGTTCGGTAGCTTCGGGCGGAGGATTTCCGACAAGACAGGTGTAAATTGTTGCGCCCAACTCGTAAATATCCGTCCACGGACCTTGCGTGCCGCCCTGCGAATACAGCTCGATGGGGGAATATCCTTTTTTAAGTACGAAAAACGGTTTCTGCACGTTTTGAGTATAAATAGACGCCGCACCGAAGTCTATCAGTTTTATCAGTTTGTTGTCTACTATCTGAATATTTTCCGGCGAGATATCTTTATGTATTACACCGTGCTGGTGAAGTCTAAGCAGCGTTTCGATGACCGGACGCATAATATTAAGCGTTTCGTTTATGTGCAGTCTGCCGCCCCTGCCGTTTATAAAACGGTGCAAGCTCATACCGTTCAGATATTCCATTACGATATAAGCCGTGTTATTGGTCAGAAAAAAGTCGTAAACGTTGACTATGCCGTCGAGATGTTTTATGGAAGTAAGAACTTTCGCTTCCTGTATAAATGCCGTGAGCCAATAGTTAAAAACTTTGGCGTTTTCCGCCGTACCGATTTCGACGACACAGGAATGCGCCGCGCGTTTTGTATAACCTTTCGGGAAAAACTCTTTTACGGCGACGCAGGCGCAGGTCTGCATATCGTATGCCTTGTACGTTATGCCGAACCCGCCTCTGCCGAGCGGAGCGCCTATAAGGTATCTGCCCGAAAGCAGTGTGCGCGCCGGTAACGCGCCTACGGGCGATGGGTCGTCGGTGCGTTTTCCGCAACGCGTACATATACGTGTCCGCGGATCGACCGTGCCGAAACAGTTAAGGCATATTGAGTTGGCGTCTCTTGTGTCTTGCATACCGATATAAATTATATACCCAAACGGCGTTAATGTCAAATATTTTATCGGCAAAGCGGAGGCGTACGTATTGGATATCGCAGCGGAATATTATCGCAATTACTGTGTCCGGCTGCCGCGGTATCATACATACTCGCCCGCGCCGTTACGATCAAACATAACTCGTGACGTATAAAATCCGCCAAATCGATTGACCTTGTCCGCGATATGTGTTACACTGTAATCATGAGCGGTACCAAGGCAGTAAAGTCGCATAAGGCGTATGTACGACCGGAAGAACCGACAAATTTCGTAATAAACGCGTTGGCAGCTTTATTATCGTTTGTCGGGGTCGTTTTTTTATTACTTAAAACGTACGGTCGCGGTGCGCTCGTCAATACTGCGGTGTCCGTATTCGGCGTACTTTTCGTCGCCGTTTTTACCGTATCCGCTCTGTGTCATGTGTTTCCCGAAAGCAGTACGGTTAGGCGTATATCGATGCGTCTCGACCGCACATCGCTTGCTGTGTTGAGCTGCGGCGCCTTTGCTCCTTTGTTTTTGATCGCGCTGTGCCGCGGAACTTCAGTCGATTCCGTATGGGGCTATACTCTGTTCGGGATATCTTGCGCCGCGACTGTCGCGTCGATATTGATAAATGCTTTCGAAATACCGGAACGAAAGCTGTCTTCGCTCATTCTGTATGTGATAGCGGCATGGGCGTATGCGATCAGGATCGACAGGATATTTCTGCTGTGCGGTCGGGATTGTTTTTGGATGATGTTCGGCGGATTCGCTATGTTTACCGCCGCGCTTGCGGCATGTGTTTTCGAAAGTTTGCCGGCGCGCCATACCGTTATGCATCTTTTGATCGCCGGCGGCGCTGCGCTGCAATTCGTAAGCGTATATACTTTTTTACTGTGAGGATGTATGTATAAAAAGATCACTGGATACGACCCTGTCGGTATGGAAAAATCGGTGCTCGAATATTGGAAGCAAAACGACGTATTCGGTAAAAGCATAAAAGCCAGGGAAGGCGGCGAAGAATTTTCGTTTTACGACGGTCCGCCGACTGCCAACGGCAAGCCGCACGTCGGGCATGTTTTAACGCGCACTATGAAGGATATCATACCGCGGTTCCATACCATGAAGGGAAAGCATGTATTGCGCAAAGCCGGCTGGGATACTCACGGGCTGCCTGTGGAACTGGAAGTCGAAAAATCTTTGGATATCGACGGCAAACAGGATATCGAAAAATTCGGCGTAGAGCCGTTTATAGAAAAGTGCAAGCAGAGCGTTTGGAAATACAAATCCGAATGGGAACGTATGTCCGAACGCGTCGGATATTGGGCTGACATGGACAAGCCGTATGTGACGTACGACGATGATTATATAGAATCTGTATGGTGGTCGCTTAAAAATATTTTCGACCGCGGACTTATATATAAAGGACATAAGATAGTTCCGTACTGTCCGCGTTGCGGTACGGCGCTTTCTTCGCACGAAGTGGCGCAGGGGTACAAGGATGTCAAAGAACGTTCCGCAGTTGTCGGATTCCCGTCGGATTTCGCAGGCGGATGTAACATTCTCGCCTGGACTACTACGCCGTGGACACTGCCGTCCAACGTCGCACTGTGCGTAAATCCCGATTGCGATTACGTTTTGATCGAAAGCAAAGGAAGGAAATTCGTGCTTGCCGAAGATCTTGCGGTTAAGCATTTCGACGAATACCGAATTCTGGATAAATTCAAGGGCAAGACGCTTGTCGGAACGCGTTATTCGCCGCTCTATAAAACATGCGGCGATAGCGACGACTGCTACCGCGTAGTAGCCGACGGATACGTAACGCTTACCGACGGAACGGGTATCGTCCATATTGCGCCGGCGTTCGGTGAGGACGACGCGCGTGTCGGACGAGCCAACAAACTGCCGTTTGTACAGACGGTGGACGAACGCGGACGTTTTACCGAGCCGCAGGCATTAGCAGGCAAATTTTGCAAGGATGCGGACAAGGATATAATATCCGATCTCAAGTCGCGCGGACTGTTGCTTTCCGCGCCCATGTACGAACACAGCTATCCGTTCTGCTGGCGGTGCAATACGCCGCTACTGTATTATGCTCGGTCGAGCTGGTTTATAAAAACGACCGCAGTCAAGGACGAACTGATAAAAAACAACGCGTCCGTCAATTGGTATCCGCAGTCCATCGGCACGGGCAGAATGGGTAATTTCCTGGAAAACGTGATCGACTGGGGTTTGTCGCGCGACAGATTTTGGGGCACGCCGCTGCCGCTGTGGATATGCGATAAATGCGGCAGGATAGAAGCGATCGGGTCGAAAGCCGAGCTTAAAGAAAAATGCGGTATAAAAGGCGATATAGAACTTCATAAACCGTTTGTGGACGGCGCAACGTATAAATGCGCGTGCGGCGGCACGATGAAGCGGACGCCCGAAGTTATAGACTGTTGGTACGACTCCGGTTCCATGCCGTTTGCGCAGTATCATTATCCGTTCGAAAATAAGGATGTATTCGAAAAAACATTCCCCGCGGATTTTATATCGGAAGCCGTCGATCAGACTCGCGGATGGTTTTACACTCTGCTCGTTATATCCACTTTGCTGTTCGGCAAAGCGCCGTTTAAAAATTGTTTGGTGCTCGGACATGTGACGGATGAACAGGGCAGAAAACAGTCCAAGCATTTGGGAAACGTCGTGGATCCGTGGTCTGTGTTGGATGTTACCGGCGCGGATGCCGTAAGATGGTATTATTATACCAATTCGGCGCCGTATCTCCCGTCTCGGTTTTATATGAAAGCCGTTACGGAATCGCAAAACAAGTTTTTGGGAACGCTGTTCAATACTTACGCGTTCTACGTGATGTACGCGGAGATCGACGGGTTCGATCCGACTGCGGTAAATGCGAAAAAAATCGGATATTCGCTTATGGACAAATGGCTTTTGTCGGAGCTTAACGAGCTTGTTCGTAAAGTGGACGGAGATCTTTCTTCGTATAAACTGTACGAATCGGCACGCGCGATAGGCGATTTTACGGACAAACTTTCCAACTGGTACGTGCGGCGTTCGCGCGAACGGTTTTGGTCGGGAGGTATGTCCGCCGATAAGACCGCGGCTTTTTACACGCTTTATACGGCGCTTGACACGCTTGCAAAGCTTATTGCGCCGTACACACCGTTTATCGCGGAAGAGATATATCTTAACATTACTAAAACCGTAAATAAAAATGCGCCGCTGTCCGTACATTTGTGCGATTTCCCCAAAGCGGACCGTATGTTTATCGACGCAAAGCTGACTGCGGATATGGAACGCGTCATAAAGGCTGCGGAACTCGGCAGGGCGGCGCGTAATAAGAGCGGTTTGAAAAACCGTCAGACACTTTCAAAAGTAGTCGTCGCAGGCGAATTCCCGTCGGAATATTCGTATATACTCGCCGACGAACTCAATGTAAAGGATGTCGAACTCGGCGGATCGGACGAACTGACCGGTTACGACGTAAAACCTCAGTTAAAAACAGTCGGACCTAAATACGGCAAAGCCGTAGGCGCTATCCGCGCTCATCTTGCGGAAAACGGCGACGCGGCTGCCCAAACAGTGCTCGGCGGCGGAATTTACAAGTTCGAAGCCGACGGAAAAGCAATAGAATTGACAAAAGACGATATGCTTATATCTACTCGCGGTGCGGACGGATATTGTGTGGAATCCGACACGGACATGACCGTTGCTCTCGACGTAACGCTTACCGATGCGCTTTTGCGCGAAGGCGGTGCGCGCGAGATAATTTCCAAAGTGCAGACGATGCGCAAGAACAGCGGTCTCGATGTAACGGACAGGATAAGGCTGCGTTACGCCGGCGACGGATTTATCGACGAAGTCTTTAAAGAGCACGGCGAACGTATTGCGAAGGTAACGCTTGCATTGAAAGTAGAGATTGCCGACGATCGCGCCGTAGAAATGTGCGGAACGGGGACAAGTCCCAATGCTGAAAAAGCGGATATCAACGGTCATTGTGCCGCGCTGTATATTGAAAAATGTTAGCGCCCGATTGGAAAGATTATAAGATCTTGGGTACTGGCGACGGATTGAAGTTGGAGCGTTGGAAAGACATAACACTGCTCCGTCCCGATCCGCAGGCTATCTGGCGTGCCACGGTCGATTATTCCCGATACGACTGCCATGCTCGGTACGAGCGCGACCGAGCCGGCGGCGGCAGGTGGATAGTAAACAAACCCATGCCCGAAGAATGGACGGTGGAATGGCGCGACTGTAAGTTTGCCGTAAAACCCACCGGATTCAAGCATACAGGGCTTTTCCCCGAACAGGCCGTAAATTGGGCGCGGCTTTCCGACACTGTGGCTACCTACGCGGATAAAGGAAAGACGGTAAAAATACTTAATCTGTTTGCGTATACGGGAGCGTCTACGGCGGTGCTCGCAAAGCGCGGCGCACATGTAACGCATGTGGATGCGGCTAAAGGTATGGTAGACCGCGCCGTAAACAATTGCAGGCTCAACGGCGTACCGCAGGAAAATACGCGATTCATAATAGACGACTGTAAAAAGTTTGTGACGCGTGAGATCAAGCGCGGTAAAAAATACGATGCGGTGATAATGGATCCGCCCAGCTACGGAAGGGGCGCCGGCGGCGAGATATGGAAAATGGAAGACGATATTTTCGATCTCGTTAAGCTGACCGTACAGGTGTTGGATGCCCCGAAGTTCTTTCTTATCAACAGCTATACTACAGGCCTGCAGTCGCAGACTATTTCGAATATCCTTTCGCTCGCTATGCCGTGCGGCACGGTCGAAGGTTACGAAGTATGTCTGCCTACGGAACGTTCCGGCGTAGCGCTGCCGTGCGGTTGCAGCGGATTGTGGACAGGCAGGTGAAACAGGTGAAAAATGTTTAAAGACCGAAATAAACCGGATAACGGTGCGGCAGAGAAACCGGGCGTACAGACCGGGACTGAAAACACCGCAGCGGGAGACCGTGATGTAAGATCGACTAATACGACCAAAGTCAAGCTTCGTCTCGACGTAAAGGACGTAGTGCGGAAACGCGGTGCTTTACCGGTGACCGATGACGGCGGTATAACCGTATTGTACGAGGACAATCATTTATTGGTCGTGCTCAAACCGCAGAATATGCCGACGCAGGCGGATTCGAGCGGCGATCCCGATTTCCTGTCCATGCTTAAACACTTTCTTGTGCGGAAGTACGATAAACCGGGCGATGCGTATTTGGGGCTTGTGCACAGGCTCGATCGACCGACTGGCGGCGTTATGGTTTTTGCCAAAACAAGCAAGGCGGCGGCACGGCTGTGCGAACAGATACGCGATACGGACGGAGAGTTCGAAAAAACGTATCTTGCAGTCGTTGCGGGCAGACCGTTGCGTACTGGAAGGATAGAACATTATTTGGCCAAGGACGAAAAGACCAACACGGTCATCGTAGCGCCGTCGTCGTTGGAGGGCGCGAAACGAGCGGAATCCTCGGTGAAGATCATGGATGAACGAAACGGTTTGTCGTTGGTGTCCGTAGATCTTATAACAGGAAGATCACATCAGGCGCGCGTACAGCTGAAGGCGCTTGGCAGTCCGATAGTCGGTGATGTAAAGTATGCCGGTGCAAAGCTTGTCAAAAGTCCGCATTTGGCGCTATGGGCGCATAAGTTGGTGTTCGCACACCCGGTAAGCGGCGAAAAACTGAGGTTTTTGGCGATGCCGCCCGATGAATTTCCGTGGAACGAATTCGACGCGGAAACGCTTTTGGACATAGTCCGACCGCAGGGCGGCGGACATTATTACAAGTAAAACAATACAAGGAGATATAAACATGTTGGATCAGGAGATCTCAAACCTTTTGGTTTACGGACAGTCGAATCTGTTGATGGACGAACTGGATTGTACTCAGGCGGCGCGCCGTATTTGCAGGTTACTCAATTTAACGGATTTCGTTCCCGTCGATGCTACCGAAGAAGCGGAACTTGCGGCAAATCCCAACAAACTGCTCGAACCGCTGCTTTCATACGCAGTCGAAAACGGCATCGTGCAAGAGAGCGGCACCGCGGCGCTGAAAGCCGAGATAATGGACGCGATAATGCTCAAGCCGTCGGAGATAAACGACCTGTTTGCGGAAACTTATGCCGTAAACAAACAAAAGGCGTTCGATTGGTTTTACGATTATTCGGTAAAGGACGGGTACGTAGATCTCGACGAATGTGCCAAAAGCGACCGTTGGGAAGCGAAAGAGCTTAAAAGCAGGATCGAAATAATAATAAATGTCATGCCCGGCGCCGTGACGGGTAAATACCCGAAATGCGCGCTTTGCCGCGAAAACGAAGGGTATGCGGAAAGGGCGAATATGCGTACCGTGACTGCCGATATAGCCGGAGAGGAATGGTTCTTCGACTATGCCCGTCATCAGTATTTCGACAAGCACGGCGTGCTTTGCAATTCCGAACACGTTCCGATGAAGGGCGGACTCGATACGATGAAAAAACTTGCGAGCGCCGCGGAGTTCATAGGCGCCGACGGTTTTGTATGTACGGACTCGCTAGCGGAAAACGGAGGTGCGTCCAACACCGTACACGAGCATTTTAAGACGGGTTTTCGATCCTCGCCGATGTTGCGTCAAGGCAATAAAATGCGGCTTAAATCGCAGGAATATCCGTATTTGGAAATGGGCGTTGCGGATTGGTATTCCACCGTTATACGGTTTGCGCATTCCAATCTCGAAAAAACGGCAGAGTTTGCCGACAAGCTGATAAAGGCGTGGAAAAGCTATTCGGACGAGCGCATAACCAACAAGGGGACCGAAAACTTTGCGAGTGTCGTATGCAGAAAGGCGAACGGAAAATATTTCTTTGACGTGGTGCTGCGCTCGAGCGCGATCAAGCGTCCGCGCATGGCTGCCGATTACGAGGAAATAAAAGCCGACGCGCTTTCCATAACGGATATAATGGGATATTTTGTTCTTCCCACAAAGCTTTCGGAAGATCTCAAGACTGCGCAACTTTATTTGGACGGAACTTTGCAGTATGATATCGATAAAAAGATACCTCTTGCTAAAACCGTGGAACGTCTGCTCAAATCACAGGGCGGTACCGTAAGCAAGTTGGAAGCCAAACTTAACATGCACGACGAAATAGATGCGGTATGCGAAAAGATACTCGCGTCTACGGCGATCGACGAACAGTCTTTGACGGCTTTTCTGGAATCATTGAATATCCGTATAATGGATTGATCTTAATGATCCGAATCAATAGAATAAAACCGCGCAGTACAATCGGATTGCGCGGTTTTACTTGTGTTTATATTTTATCTTCGACTAAAAACTCATAGAACCGAGCACGTAAATACTTCCTGTTATCAGTCCGACGGCGGCAATTGCGAATACCGCGAGCGCTATCCAGCGTATAGGACGGGAATTACAGCGGAATTGATACATAACGCCCAAAAGTCCGCCGAGTATGAGTTCCGCAAACAGCACGATCGCTACGATAGCCAGCATAGCGATAAACGCCCACATAGCCAAGACGCCTATGCCTGCGCTATCCTTTTCCGCAAACAAAAGACCTATGCCCCAAAGGTCCAATATAAACAGCCCTGCCGTAAACAGACTTACGACTATGGAATATACGCCGAAATATACCGTTTTCGCTTTGTGTTCGGGATCGTCGCATATGCGCTTATATTTTATATTAAGCGAGATAAGCCAGGAAATTGTGCCGTAAATGCACCCCATATTGCTCATGATACTTCTCCGCGGATCGATTGCAAGTACATTCATTATACAGTATTCGGTACGGTTTGTCAATCTCTGCGATTTACATCTGCGAGAGTATAATGTTCGTCACGTGTTATGTCCCGAAAAGAATTTATAATATTTTATATTAATACCGTATTGTATTGATTTTAATTATCGATAGGTATATAATATAAGAGTACGGAGGTAAGACATGATAGACAAAAAGATTGCCGCTATGCTCAACGAGCAGGTCAATAAGGAAATGTATTCGGGATATTTGTATCTCGATTTTGCCAATTACTATGCCGACGAAGGACTGGACGGATTTGCGCAGTGGTACGAGATACAGGCGCAGGAAGAAATGGATCATGCGCTTATGATGCGCCGTTATCTTATAGACAACGGGATCCGCGTCACTTTCGGTCCTATTGCGAAACCCGATAAAAAATTCGTCAAACTCGGCGATCCGCTGGAGGCGGGGTACGAGCACGAAAAGTATGTCACTTCGCTTATCACGGAAATATACAACGTCGCGTTCGAACTTAAGGATTACAAGACAATGCAGTTTCTCGACTGGTTCATCAAGGAACAGGGCGAAGAAGAAAAGAATGCCGAAGATCTGCTGAAGAAAATGAAACTGTTCGGATCGGACGCCAAAGGTCTTTACGCGCTCAATCAAGAACTGGGCGCAAGAGTTTACGTTCCGTCGCAGACCGGACCGGCAAAATGACCGCGCCTTAATATCATAAAATGCAAATGCACCTAAAAGCAAAAGGCGATAGGTGCATTTTTACTTGCTATATTTGCGCCGATCTTACGGCAGCTTGTGTCCTGCCGATTCGTATATCTTATACCATTCGTAATCGGTTAAAGGTATTTCGCAGCAATCCGAATATGCTTTAAGTCGAGTGTCGAGCGTTGTGCCTATTACGGCTTGCATGTTTGCCGGATGACGGAGTATCCATGCCGCGGCAACTGCATCGGGGGTTGTTCCGTATTTTTGCGCGAGTCCGTCGAGCATAAAGTTGAGCGAAAAATATTTTTTGCGCGCCCGTTCTGCGGTGAACGCGCCGCTGTAATAAGATCCCGATTCGTCCGTGAACGAACATTGAACGGTCCCGTATGTCTGTATCGTTATGCCGTTTTTGCGGCAGTATTCAAGCGCGCCGCCGTCACGGTCGCAAGCGGAATCGGACGTCGTGTTTACGTTTATTCCGCTGTCTATCAAAGGGCAGTACGCCGCGCTCATCTGAAGTTGGTTAACGTAAAGCTTTTGATTTAATGCCGACTGCAGCAGATCGATCTGACCTGCCGAAAAATTACTTACGCCGAATATGCGTACTTTGCCAGTTTTTTCGAGTTCTCCGAAAGCTTTCGCTATCTGTTCCGGTCGCATCAGCGTATCGGGGCGGTGCAAAAGCAGAATATCTATACGGTCGGTATTGAGACGGCGGAGCGAGCATTCTGCGCTTTCGATTATGTGAGAGTAACTTAGGTCGTACCATCCGCCGCGGATCCCGCATTTTGTCTGCAGAACTATTTTGTCGCGGAGACCGGGACGTTTTTTAATGATACGCCCGTAAATACTTTCGCATTCGCCGCCGCCGTAAATGTCGGCATGGTCGAACATATTTACGCCTGTTTCGAGCGCCGCATCGATAAGCCGCTCTATATTTTCCGTCGGCTTGTCCGCTATTCGCATACAGCCGAGTACGAGCCTACTTACCTTTATTCCGCCGAGATCGATATATTCCATTTAACGATTATAACATACGTCTGAAAGAAAATCAATACCGTTTCCCAAAATAATTTCGGTCTTGCGAAAGGGCATTTGCCCGACAGATACTTGACATTAAACTGCCGATATTATATACTGTAACAAAGCAACTTTGGAGGTATTATGGACGAACTTATTGTTCAAGACGAAGCGTCTTTGAAAGAGCTTATACGGCGTGTGCGCGCCGCTCAGGTAAAGTATTCTACGTACACGCAAGAACAGGTCGATAAGATATTTTCTGCGGCTGCGACCGCGGCGGACAAAGTGCGGCTCGATCTTGCGGAAATGGCTGTTGCCGAGACGGGCATGGGAATAGTCGAGGATAAGGTCATAAAAAATCATTATGCCGCCGAATATATTTACAATGCTTACCGCGATGTAAAAACGTGCGATGTTATAGAACGAGACGAAGCGTACGGTGTGGAAGTTTTGGCGGAACCGGTAGGCGTGGTCGCCGCGATAGTTCCAACGACAAACCCCACTTCAACGGCGATATTTAAG
Source organism: uncultured Christensenella sp. (assembly GCA_910585055.1). GTDB lineage: Bacteria > Bacillota > Clostridia > Christensenellales > Pumilibacteraceae > Anaerocaecibacter. The sequence continues at coordinate 15,578 of CAJUBY010000010.1, forward strand.
GCATTGCTGGCGCTAAAAACTCGGAACGGGCTTATTTTTTCGCCCCATCCGCGTGCCAAAAACTGCACCGTCGCCGCAGCAAAAGTAATATTGGAAGCCGCTGTAAAAGCAGGCGCGCCCGAGGGTATAATAGGCTGGATAGACGTGCCGAGCGTTGCGCTTTCCGGCGCAGTCATGAGCGAGTGCGATCTTATTCTCGCAACGGGCGGCCCCGGCATGGTGCGTGCTGCGTACAGTTCCGGCAAACCGGCTGTCGGCGTAGGACCCGGCAATACTCCCGTTATAGTGGACAGCACTGCAGATATAAAGCTTGCCGTATCTTCCGTTTTGCACAGCAAATCGTTCGATAACGGAATGATCTGCGCGTCGGAACAGTCTGTAATAGTAATGAAAGACATTTACGACGCGTTCAAAAACGAGCTTGCATACAGAGGCGCTTACTTCCTTAACGAACAGGAAATAGATAAGGTTCGCGCAACTATCCTGATAAACGGTTCGGTCAACGCCAAGATCGTAGGGCAGTCGGCGCCCACGATCGCCAAGCTGTGCGGCTTCGAGATCCCCGAAAGCGCGCGTATAATCGTCGGAGAAGTGACATCTGTTGACATATCCGAACCGTTCGCACACGAAAAGCTGTCGCCGGTACTCGCTATGTATAAGGCAAACAATTTCGACGACGCGCTAAAAAAAGCGGAAAAACTCGTAGCGGACGGCGGTTACGGACACACTTCGGTAATATACGCCGACGAACGCGAAAAAGCCAAGATACAGACGTTCGGCAATGTAATGAAGACTTGCCGTATACTCGTCAACACCCCTGCTGCTCAGGGCGGTATAGGCGATATTTACAACTTTAAACTGCGCCCGTCGCTCACGCTCGGCTGCGGTTCGTGGGGCGGAAATTCCGTTTCCGAAAACGTATCCGTCAAACATCTGTTAAACTACAAGACCGTCGCCAAAAGGAGAGAGAACATGCTGTGGTTCCGCGCACCCGAAAAAGTTTACTTTAAAAAAGGCTGTATGCCCGTCGCGCTGCAGGAACTCAAGGACATGGGTAAAAAGCGTGTGTTTATAGTTACGGACGAGTTCCTGTTTAAGAGTGGATTTTCCAAACTCATAACCGACAGGCTCAACGAGATGGGCATAGTCAGCACGACGTTTTCAGACGTTCAGCCCGATCCGACTTTGGCGTCTGCCAAGAAGGGCGCGGCTGCGATGCGTGCGTTCGAACCCGATACCATAATAGCGCTCGGCGGCGGCAGCGCGCTGGACGCAGGCAAGATAATGTGGGTGCTTTACGAACATCCCGACGTGGATTTCGCGGATATGGCAATGCGTTTTATGGATATACGCAAACGTGTGTATAAGTTCCCCGAAATGGGCAAAAAAGCGTATTTTATAGCCGTAACGACCACCGCCGGTACAGGTTCGGAAGTAACGCCGTTCGCTGTTATAACCGATGAGACTACCGGGCTGAAATATCCTATAGCAGATTATGAACTTATGCCCAAAATGGCGATATGCGATCCCGAACTGATGATGGGCATACCCAAGGGACTGACTGCCAATTCCGGTTACGACGCTATGGTCCACGCTCTCGAAGCGATAGCTTCGGTAATGTCCAGCGATTTTGCCAACAGTATGGCAAAAGAAGCTATAAAATTGATATTCGAATATCTGCCTGCGGCGTATAAAAACGGCAGCGACGAAAAGGCGCGTGCGGAAATGGCGTATGCGGCAACTATGGCAGGCATGGCGTTTGCAAACGCATTTTTGGGCGTGTGCCATTCAATGGCGCATAAGCTGGGATCGTATCATCATTTGCCGCACGGCATGGCAAACGCGTTGCTTTTGCCCGAAGTCATGCGGTTCAATGCCGTCGAAGCGCCCTTCAAAATGGGCACGTTCCCTCAGTACGACCACCCTGTATGTCTGCGCCGTTATGCGGAAGTAGCCGAATCGGTGGGTATAAAAGGGAAGACCGACGAAGAAAAGTTCGAAAAGCTTATCGAGAAACTTAAAGATCTTGCCAAAGAAGTCGGGCTGCCTGCGACCATCAAGGATGCCGGAGTTCCGGAAGACGTATTTACGGAAAAACTCGACGCGATGAGCCGTGACGCATTCGACGATCAGTGTACCGGCGCAAATCCGCGGTATCCGATGATCGAGGAGATCAAACAAATGTATCTCAACGCTTACTACGGTAAGGAGGGTAAATAATATGGCGTTCAACGAAATAGCTACCAGACCCAATAAAACGGTCTACAGAGACGGCGACCTGTGCTTAAAGGTATTTGCCGCGGATTATAAAAAATCCGATATTTTCAACGAGGTGCTCAATCAGACGCGAGTCGAGGAAACGGGACTTTTTGTGCCTAAAGTACACGAAGTAAAACGTCTGGACGACGGCAGGCTCGCCATCGTAATGGATTACGTCGAAGGCAAATCTCTCGCCAAACTCATGGAAGAAGATCCCAAAAGACATAACGAGTATATACTTCGGCTCATCGACATACAGCTTTCCATGCATAAGCTCACCGCTCCAGAACTCAACAAGCAGCGCATGAAGTTTGCGCGTAAGATAGAGCTTTCCGGGCTTGACGCCACTACGCGTTACGAGTTGCACCTGCGTTTGGACGGGATGCCCAAGCACAATAAGCTTTGTCACGGAGATTTCAACCCGTCGAACGTTATCATAACAAACGACGACAAGGCGTGCGTTATAGACTGGTCTCATGCTACGATAGGCAACGCTTCCGCCGATACCGCGCGCACATATCTTTTGTTCAAGCTCGACGGCGACGATAAGACAGCGGAGTTTTATTTGAATAATTTCTGCAAAAAGTCGGATACGGCATTGCAGTACGTTCAAAACTGGCTGCCTATAGTCGCGGCATCGCAAATGGTAAAGGGCAGAGAACACGAGCGCGAAATGCTCGCCAAGTGGGCGGACGTCTGTCAATACGACTAAACCGTACCGTCATTTAGTGTAACGCTGTGTGCGCGTTATTCTGTAAACGTTCTGAAACGAACAAATAACAAGATCTATAAAATCAGAGCGGCGTACTTATATATATTTGTATATTGCGCCGCTTGTTTATAAAGGAAAAAAGTTATGGTATTAAGTGTTTGTGTCGGGAGTTCCTGTCACTTAAAAGGATCGTACGATGTTATCGAGACGTTCAAAAAGCTCATAGAAAGCAAGGGCGTCGGCGATAAGATAGAACTGCGTGCCTGTTTCTGTCTGGGGCGCTGTTCGGACGGTGTAGCCGTCAAGGCAGACGGAAATTACATACTCGGCGTCAACGGAGCGAATGCGGAAGAAAAATTCGTAAACGAAGTTCTGCCGCTTTTGGGATAGGTTATGTTGTATTTGGATTTTCAAAAAGCCGACTGTAAAAACTGTTATAAGTGTTTGCGGTCGTGTCCCGTAAAGGCTATAGACGCACGTGACGGTCAGGCAAAATTGATCGAAAGCCGTTGCATACTGTGCGGACACTGTACGCTTGTGTGTCCGCAAAACGCAAAGAGCGTACATAACGACACGCGTAATATTTTACGTCTTTTGCAGAGCGGGAAGCCGGTGATGGCATCGGTCGCGCCGGCATATGTTGCATCGTTCGGATTGAGTTCGTTCGAGCCGTTTAAAGCGGCGTTAAAGTCGCTCGGATTTACCGATGCTTTCGAAACGTCGGAAGGCGCGGCTGCCGTTACTGCGGAGTATAAGAAACTGCTCGAGTCGGGCAAGTACGATAACTTTATAACGTCGGCGTGTCCTGCGGTCAACCGCGCTATAGAGCTGTACCACCACGACGTTCTTAAATATCTTGCGCCTGTCGATTCTCCGATGGTGGCGCATGCAAAGATACTTAAACGCCGTTTCCCCGATGCGGAGATAGTTTTTATAGGTCCGTGCATAGCAAAGAAACGGGAAGCCAAGGAAAGCGGCGTGCTTTCGGGTGCGCTGACGTTTGAAGAGCTTGCCGCGCTGCTGACGGAAAAAGGGATAAAAATTTCCGTGCGCGATACATCCGCGCAACCGATATGTCCGCCTAAAGCAAATAAAGCGAAATCGGCGTCCGCAGCTGCGGAGGTCGCGGCGAGCGCACAAACCGAAGACGTACAGCGGATGCAGGCAAAGTTTTACCCGATATCCCGCGGAATAATAAAATCTTTCGATAAATTCCCGGCAGGATACGAGTACATTGCCGTGGACGGCGTGGGAAGGCTCGATAAAGCGCTCGAGGATCTGCTGTCGGTCAAACACGTTTTTTTGGAGATAAACGCATGCGAGGGCGCATGTATAAACGGACCCTGTTCGATCAAGCGCGCCGGCGGCAGTGTGGAAGCCAACGTAATGGTAAGGAACTACACCAATTCCGCAGGCGCGGATACCGTGCCCGACTATCCCGATATTAGCGCAGTGCACAAACCGCTGAACGCAGGCGACCGCGTGCCGTCCGAAGACGAGATAAGAGCAGTATTGGCAAACACCGGCAAAACACGCGAATGCGACGAGCTGAATTGCGGTGCGTGCGGATATTCGACATGCCGCGAAAAAGCTTGGGCGGTCATCAACGGTTATGCCGAAGTCGACATGTGCGTGCCGTACATGCGCGAAAAAGCCGAATCTATGGGCAATATCATAATAGAAAACAGCCCCAACGGCATAATAGTCTGCGACTGCGATCTCAAGATAAACGAGATCAACCGTAAGGCGCAGGCGATGATAGGTATTACGTCTCCCGAATACATATTCGACTGTTTCGATCCGACAGCGGCATTCAAAGCGGCGGAAAGCTCCGCAGCGGCGCGCGTGGAAAGACAGAAGCTGGATAAAACCGGCAGATTCGCGGATATAAACATAGTTCCGTTATCGAAACAAAACTTATTGCTCATTGTTTTGACCGATGTCACAGACAGAGTCAATTTCGATGTCGAACTCGAAAAAGTCAAGCACGATACGCTTGCCGTCACGGATACGGTTATCGAAAAACAAATGCGTGTCGCGCAGGAGATAGCATCGCTTCTCGGCGAGACGACAGCGGAAACCAAAGTGGCGCTCATAAAACTTAAAGCAGCCATGTTAAAGGAAAAGGAAAATTGAGTTACTTTATCGACAGAGGTTACACCTCGCTCAACCACGAAGGCGAAGAATTGTGCGGCGATATGGTAGAGTGCTCGGTAAACGGCGATATGCTTACCGCAGTGCTCTGCGACGGTATGGGAAGCGGTGTAAAAGCCAACATACTCGCTACACTGTCGTCGAAAATACTCTGCACCATGCTTTCGGCAGGCGTCCCGATTAAGGACTGTATCGAAACGCTTATAGCGTCGCTCCCTGTATGTAAGGTGCGTAATGTTGCGTATGCGACGTTTTCGGTATGTCTTATCGGTTCGGACGGCAAGGGCGAGCTGTTGGAATTCGACAATCCTGCCGCCATACTTTTGCGCAACGGCGCCGCCGACGATCTGCCGCGGCAAAAGGAAGTCATTTTAGGTAAGACTGTTTATACGACGGCGCTCGATCTAAAACCGGGCGACGCCATAGTCGTGACGAGCGACGGAGTCGAACATGCCGGAATAGGCATGATGATGAATTTCGGGTGGGAACGTCCGCAAATAAAAGATTATCTGCGCCGTGCCGTCAAACCCGGCATGTCTGCGCGCGCTATATCGGCGGCGCTTGCAGGCGAGTGCAACGAACTGTATATGAATATGCCGGGCGACGATACGACGGTCCTCGGGATAAAGGTGCGCGAACATTCGCCGATATCCGTGTTTGTCGGTCCGCCTATACACAAGGAAGACGATGCGCAATACGTAAAGGACTTTATGGCGCTGCCCGGTAAAAAAGCGGTGTGCGGCGGTACCAGTTCGCAGATAGTCGCACGTCAGCTGGGTAAGGAAGTGCGGACGAGTTTCGAGTTCCCCGACCGAGATATTCCGCCTATAGGGTATATCGACGGGATCGATCTTACTACCGAAGGCGTTATTACTGTCAAGCGCGTGCTCGAATTGTCGGAAAAATATCTCGATCCGTCCGACTGTACGGCTGCTGTACTCGATAAACGCGACGGCGCGAGCTTGCTTGCGCGTATGCTGTTCGAGGAGGGTACCGACGTAAACTTTTTCGTCGGACAGTCACAAAACCACGCTCACGACGGACTGCCGATCGAAACGCGTATGAAACTAAAGCTAATAGACAAACTTGCCGATAATCTTAAGAAAATGGGCAAGAATGTCAACGTCAGATATAATTAGGAAACAACCATGGAAAACAGATTATTCGATACTACCGTACAACAACTTAAATACGAAGTAATAAAAGAACTCATAAGGGCTTACGACAAAGGTCTGGACAACGGGATATTTCACGATATTCCCATAAAGATCATGCCGGGACCCAATGCGAGCCTGCGGTGCTGTGTGTATAAAGAACGCGCAATTTTGCAGGAACGTTTAAAGCTTGCGATGGGCGGCGATCCAAGCAATCCAAACGTAGTGGAAGTCATCGATATTGCTTGCGACGAATGCCCTGTAGACGGAGTGTTCGTAACGCCTGCCTGCCGAGGCTGTATCTCGCACAGGTGTGTCGAGGTCTGCCCCAAAAACGCGATCTCAATAGAAAACAAACACGCCGTAGTAGATAAATCCAAGTGCATAGAATGCGGCAAGTGTACGCAGGCTTGTCCGTACAATGCCATAATACTGCAAAAGCGTCCGTGCGTTTTAAGCTGTAAGGCGAACGCTATAAAAGTCAATGCCGATAAAAAAGCTGTGATAGACAACAGTAAGTGCGTCGGATGCGGAGCGTGCGTTTATCAATGTCCGTTCGGCGCCATAGCGGATAAATCGTACATACTCGACGTGCTCGATATTCTTAAAAATTCGGAAAACAATACCAAGTACAAGGTATATGCGATAATCGCGCCGTCGATCGTCGCGCAGTTCGACTATGCTCGTATCGAACAGGTAATAACGGGTATGCGAGAGCTCGGGTTCCACCAGGTAATGGAGACGGCACTCGGCGCCGATCTTACGCTCGACGAAGAAGCCGACGAACTGAAAGAACGCGGAACGCTTACGACGTCGTGCTGTCGGAGTTTTGTAAAATACATACAGATCAATTTCCCGGAGCTTGTAAAATATATATCGTCCACGCCGTCGCCGATGGCAATGGCAGGCAGGCTTATAAAAGCCGTAGATCCAACTTGCAAGGTGGTGTTTGTAGGACCTTGTACGTCCAAAAAATTCGAATTCAAACAGGACGATGTTAAAGATTATATAGATTGCGTAATGTCGTTCGAAGAATTGCAAGCGTTTTTGGATGCGCGCAACATAGATGTGTCGACGTTGCCGGACAGCGCGCTCGACAACGCGTCGTATTACGGAAGGATATTCGCCCGATCGGGCGGTATCGCGGAGGGCGTTACGGCGCTTGCAAAGGAGCGCGGATTCAAAGCCGACCCGATAGCCATGAGCGGTCTCGACGAATGTAAAAAACAGCTTCTGTTACTCAAACTTAACAGATCGCCGTATAACTTTTTCGAGGGTATGGCTTGCGACGGCGGCTGTGTAAACGGCGCGCTGTGTTTGCGCCACGCGCCGAAAAGCCTATCCGACGTCAATAAGTACGGAGAAATGGCAAAAGAAAAGACGGTAGACAACAGCGTAAAACTGTATAAAATGGCTACCGGCGCAAAATCCGAGAACGAAACCGCGGTACCCAAAGCGCCCGGCTCGGAGGAAGCTGCAGACTAGCAAAATCGAAATTTTAGCAGTATCGGATAATACAACAACGAATAAAATAACACGGATCGGTCTATAATCGGCGGTATGAAGAAACTTTATACCGCCGTTATTTTATTTGCCGCATGTTTGGTATTTACAGCGGTTTGGTTCAGTCCGCTTACGGAATTGGGCAATCCCGTATCTTACGAGAATAACGTGCCTGTCGGATCGCTCGACGGATTGTGTTATTCGGACGCTCAAACCGTGCGCGTGGATTTTTTCGGTTGCGAAAACGATATGCACGAAGCGCTTCGCCGTATTTGCGCACGAACGGTAAAGTCGGTGGAGATCGACGGTATGCTCATAGTCTATGCGTACAGTCCGCGTGTGATTTGCGACGTTCAAAAGCTTTCCGACGGCAGGGAATATAATGTTATGGCTGCCTGTTCCGACGGAAAGATAAGTATAGGAACGCCGATACTTCAAGGATGCTATTAATTTTTTTATTTGTCTGTATAAGCAGAAAAATACTGTCAATAATCATCGTTACGGAGGAAAGTAACATGAAAACCTATCAATCAAAAACAAAGGAAACAAGGAAAAACTTTTTTAAGCGGCATAAGTATGCGATATCGGTAATAATATCGGTGTTGATCGTAGCCGCGGTTATAGTTCTGTCGGTAGTATTCACTCTTCCCGAAAAGAACAAGCCCGCATCGGGTAACGTAGTCGATCCGCCCAATGTGGACGTTAACAACGATCCCACTATCGTATTGCCTATGGAAAAGGCTCAGATCGGCATGGGTTACAACGACAAAAAACTTGTTTTTTGGGAAACGCTCGACCTGTGGCAATGGCATCCGGCTGTCGATTTTATCGGCGAGGGTAACGTGGTAGCGGTAAGAGACGGCGAAGTGACCGATGTTGAAAAGACTTCCATCGATGGCAACGTCGTTACCGTCAAGCACGACGACGGATATGTTTCCATTTACAAGTCGTTGGGAAACAAGATAGCGGTCAAGGTCGGCGACAAAGTAAAGGCGGGCGACAAGCTCGGGACGGCGTCGGCAAGTATGATGTCCGAACTGAAAACAGGTTCGCATCTGCACTTCGAGCTGAAAAAAGACGGAAATTACGTCGATCCGGCAACGATGTTACCGATAAACGATGATAAATAAGTTTTCCGCCGTAGTGTGAGCGTAAACTCATTGCGCCGCAAATAAAGTGCCGACATGCCCAGCGCTGTCGGCATTTTAAGTGCTTTATTCGTTATAAACAAGATTTCGCAAACACTTGATATTTCTCGAAGAATATGGTATAATACAACAGTTATGAAGGCGTACAGAATACATTCTCCGCATACGATAAAGCTCGATGAAATGGACGCTTTACCCGTCGGGGAAAATTGCATAAAACTGAAAAACCTGATGTGCGGTATTTCGCTGACGGATCTTGCCGTATACGAAGGCCGTATGCCGACCAAATATCCCATGATCCCGGCGCGTCAGTGCGTAGGGTTTGTGTCGGAAGTCGGCACCGGCGTGACCGGTATTTCTCGCGGCAGCCGCGTAGTTACGTATCCTCAAGCCAGCTGTCACGGCTGTAAGGCGTGTAAGGATTCCAGGTATTTCGACTGCGAAAAACCGCTTTTGTTCGGCGTGGGAGAGGACGGATTTTTAAGTGATTTTTCGGTCGTATCCGCGGATGACGTATATACTATTCCGGACAGGATAAACGACGAAGAAGCGGTTTTTATCGAGCATGTTGCCGTTGCGCTTAACGCATTATCCAAGCTGGATATAGACAAGGGCGATCAAATAGTCGTAATGGGCGCCACCGTCGACGGGATAATTTTAGCGCAGCTGGCTATGTATTATCAAGCAGTTCCCATAATGGTGGATCTGCACGATGACATGCTTAAGCTGGCGCAAAAGTCGGGAGTGTATTTTACCGTGAATGCGGTCGACGATAACGTCGTAAAAAAGATCTTGAGTTTGACCGGCGGTCATATGGCAAACGCCTGTGTATATATGGGCAATTCCGGAATGCCGTTACAGAGCGTATGCGATTATACAGCGACACGCGGCAAGGTGGCTGTTGTCGGCAGGATAGGCGAACGCGATCTGACTTTGGGAGTAAATGCCCTACTCGAAAAAAATCTCGACCTGTACACGGTAGTCGATTGCGGAAAAAATTATTCTTCGGCTATAAATCTTTTGGCTAACCGAACAGTCACGGTGGAAAATCTGTGCGAAAGCGTAGTTCCGTTCGACAAGGTCCCCGAAGCCTTTGAGGAGCTTACTAACGGTTCCGTCGCTTCAACGCTAAAAACCATAGTCAAAATGTAATTTTATCCTACGGCGCGTCGGCTCGACTCGGTGCAAATCGTGTATAACCGTTAAAAACGCTTGACACCGCAACGCTTTCGGTGTATAATCATTTAGCTAACATTCAGAGAGGTCATATATCATGAAACAGAATATACATCCCGATTATCACGAAGTTACTGTGGAATGCGCGTGCGGCGCCAAATTCGTAACCGGTTCCACGCAGAAGGGCGATGTCGTAAAAGTCGATATTTGCTCCAAATGCCATCCGTTTTACACCGGCAAACAGAAGCAGGCGGAAACGGGCGGACGTATCGCGCGTTTCAACGAGCGTTCCGGAAAATCCGGTAAATAGGCTGTCACAAAACGGCGGACGAAACCGTCCGCCGTTTTTTTTGACTTTAAAATACGTTACGGGATAAACGTATCGGTTTGAGTTTGGATGGGAAAGAAAAAAGCAGATAACAAATACGATACTTCCGCAAAAACGCGTCGCACTTTTATAGGCGGTCAGGCTTTGCTGGAAGGCGTTATGATGCGCGGTAAATCGTCTGTGGCTATGGCTGTCCGCGCGCCCGACGGCGAAATAGAACTGGAAACGGAACGGCTGAAACCGATGTCCAAGGCCAATAAGATACCTGTAGTACGCGGTGTGATCTCGTTTGTAAATTCGCTTGTCGTGGGAATGAAGTGCATGATGCGGTCTGCGGAAGTGTGTTTCCCCGAAGAAGAATCCCCGTCTAAAGGAAGTACGGTCATAGCCGCCGTTATAGGTGTGTTGCTTGCGGTCGGACTGTTTATCGCCGTGCCGTGGTTTGTCGGTTGGGCTATAAAGCGTTGGACTTCTTTCGACAACGTTGCCGTTATATCCGTAATAGAAGGGTGTACGCGCCTTACTATATTTATTTTGTATCTTTCGCTGATACGTTTGATGCCGGACATAAAACGCACGTTTATGTATCACGGCGCGGAACACCGGACGATCAACTGCTACGAGCGCGGATTGCCGCTGACCGTAGAAAACGTTCAGTCGTGTTCGACCAAACACAACAGATGCGGCACTACTTTTTTGTTTTTCGTAGTTGTATTTGCGATATTGCTTTACGCGCTGTTGAATTGGTTATTCACGCTTTTCGAAGGCTGCGAATTTCTGTTCGATAATTTCTTTTTTACGCTGGCGATACGTTTGGCGCTGCTGCCGATAATAGCAGGGTTATCTTACGAACTTTTGCGCGGACTGGCGATGCTTCCGGATAATAAGTTTACCGCCGTGCTGCGTGCGCCCGGGCTAGCGCTTCAAAAGCTGTCTACCTGTATACCCGACGACGGTATGGCGGAGGTCGCTATAAAAGCGTTTTCGGCAGTGCTTGAGCTGGACGCCGACCCCAATAAACCTACGGTCGAATTTTACGAACGGGATTTCGGTGAAGAACGCAAAAAGCTTGCGGCAAGATTGCTCGACGATCCGCAGGATGCGGACTGGATATATTGCGATATACTGGATAAACCCCGTTCCGCGCTCGGCGGTATCGGTAAGATCAAGATCGGACAGGTTAATAAGGCCAACGAATATGCCGACAGGCTTTTAAACGGAGAACCGCTCGATTACGTTTTGGGCAACAGCGATTTCTGCGGCGTAAAACTCAAAGTAGACGGGCGTGTGCTGATACCGAGATTCGAGACCGAGGTGCTGGCAAACAAGGCGGTCGAAATAATAGGCGGCCGTTCCGGAGTGCGTGTGTTGGATCTTTGTACCGGTTCCGGCTGTATCGCGGCGGTCATCGCAAAACAAACACGGGCGGAGGTTACGGCGTCGGATATATCCGAAGAGGCTTTGGCAGTCGCAAAACTCAATCTCGACGGAACGGGAGTTGTAATTGTCGGATCGGATATGTTCGAGAATATAGAAGGTACGTACGACGTTATAGTTACCAATCCTCCGTATGTGCGTACTGCGGATATCGACGGATTGCAAAAACAAGTTACCGCGCAGCCCCATATAGCGCTTGACGGCGGCGAGGACGGATTGAAATTTTACAGGATCATAGCCGACAGCGCCGGTAAATATCTAAAAGACGGCGGAGTTTTGCTAGCCGAAGTGGGATACGATCAGGCGGACGACGTAAAAAAACTGTTCGGTAAGATAGGCGCGTGCGAGACAGTCAAAGATTTGGACGGAAAGGACAGGATAGTCGTATGCAGGAAATAAAGACCGATAAACTGGATGCCATAGCCGAACGCTTTAAAGCGCTCGATCAAAAGGTACAGGATCCCGATATAATTGCGGATAACAAGGTTTGGGCGGAGTTGTGCAGGGAGCGCAGCGAGCTGGAGCCTATCGTGGAAAAATACGGACAGCTTAAAAAGGCTAAGTCCGATTATGCCGACGCAGCCGAAATGCTCAAGTCGGACGATGCGGAGTTTGCCGCACTTGCAAAAGAGGAGTGCGAAAACCTTGCGGAAAGCATAGCTAATATCATCGATGAATTAAAAATAATGTTGTTGCCAAAAGATCCCAACGACGGTAAAAACGCCGTTCTGGAAATACGCCCTGCGGCAGGCGGCGAAGAAGCGGCATTGTTTGCGGCGGAACTGTGCAGAATGTACAGAATGTTTGCGGAACGCAGACGCTGGAACGTGGAAGATATTTCCGTCAACGAGACGGAGCTGGGCGGTATAAAGGAAGCGGTTTTCGGTATAGGCGGTAAGGACGTTTTTTCGTTCCTTAAATTCGAGAGCGGCGTGCACAGAGTTCAGCGCGTGCCCGTAACGGAAACACAGGGCAGAGTCCATACTTCCACCGTCACCGTGGCGGTATTGCCGGAAACGGAAACGGTGGACGTTGAGATATTCGATAAGGACATAAAGATAGACACGTTCCGTGCGAGCGGCGCCGGCGGTCAGCATATAAACAAAACCGATTCGGCTATACGTATTACGCATTTTCCGACCGGTATAGTAGTTACGTGTCAGGATCAGCGCAGTCAGACAAAAAACAAAGAGCGCGCTATGCAGGTGCTTGCCACAAAGCTGTACGACTATTATCAAGGGCAAAAGGATAACGAATACGCGTCGTTGCGCAAAGGTCAGGTCGGTACGGGCGACAGGAGCGAACGCATCCGCACATATAATTTTCCGCAGGGCAGAGTTACCGATCACAGGATCGGCTATACGATATACAGCATAGACGAGTTTATGAACGGCGATCTCGATAAAATGATCGAAGCGTTGCGGATAGCCGACCAAACTCGCAAGCTCGAGGGCGAAAATTAAAATTACGCTATTTTGTATATCGATATTAAACGAATATTAAAAGTCGTGCAGACTGTATATCGGCACGATTTTTGTTTTTTATGTTGTTATGCAGATCGGAGTTCTATCGACTTTTGCCTGTAACGGAATAGCGTCATACATTATCAAATAAGCAATGCGAGCACCGGAAGAGTTGCGATAGAGAATAGCGCTCCCAGCAGTACGGTGTTTGCCGCTATGTCTTGCCCTTCGCCCAGTATTTCGGCGTAGTTTTGAACAACTGACGCCACGGGACAGGCGCACATAATGTACATGCACAGCATAAGTTCTTTGTCGACGTGCAGTAACATCAAAATCCCCAGCGCGCATAAAGGAAAAACTATTTGGTTTATCGCTACGGCAAGATATTGCAGCCCGCATGTAAACAGCGATCTTATACGTACCGTTGCAAGGCGCATACCCATTATTATCATGCACAGCGGCGTCGTCATTTTTCCCAGTATCATTATCATATTATCGAGCTGACCCAAAAACTGCCCGTTTTCCGCAGATATTTTAAATCCTGTAAAAAAGAAAGGTAAGGCGACTGCGATAGACAGCACGGCAGGGTTTATAAATACGGTCTTTACGCTTATGTATTTTCGATCGTGTGTGATCACGGCGGAAACAAGAGTCCAGCCCAAAAGATTCATCGACAGAAAGTACATCATGGAATACGCTGCGACGTTGGGCGATAACGGAAATATCGCCTCCAAAAGCGGTACGCCCAAAAACGAACAGTTGGAAAGTACAGTGGCTACAGTCGTTATCCTGTATTTTATGTCGTGCTGCTTTTTTCGGAATATAAAAAAGAATAAACCTAGGAATAACAGCTGTACGAACGTGATCACAGCAAAAAATATCAAAAGATTTATTCCCAGTTCGCGCGTAAAATCCGCTTTGTTAAATGAATACAGCGTCAATGCCGGCTGGCATATATACATCAATACTTTGGAAAAAGCGGAAATATTGTCCGCTTTGACCGCTCCTGCTTTTACGAGAACGTACCCCGGTACTGCGCACAGAAGCATTATGCTTACCATTATCAGTGTTGTCAAAAATGCCTGCATGGTTATGTTATATCACCGTTACGCGAATTTTGCAACGTTTTGAATGTCGAAAAAGCAGTAAATGATCCTGTCGGCTTTCTCTTCCCGTACCGCGGATCCGTAAAGCGTTATATCGGAAAATTTATGACTGTAAAGTGTTTTGCGCGGAATTGAATACGGAGGCTTAACTGTGATACTATTTGTCTTGTTTTAAGAGATTATATGCGCTTTTTGCGGACGTTTTGATATTGTTTTGAGTGATATACTATTATTGAATTCATTTGTGATTCTGGAGAAGACATGAAAAAATCGACGTTAGTGCCGGCGGTGATCTCGATAGTGATTTTCGCTGCCGCAGTAGTATTGACATTAGTTATATTCTCAGGAGCGTTTGTGATGCCCGACGGTAATTATTTTACGCGTGTCGCTGCTGAATGTTAATTACATTTAAGGACGAGTCGATTTCTTAAACTTATTAAAGCCGACAAAAATTTAACAACTTATGTCGGCTTTAACATTTGCTTTAAATAAAAAACTACCCGAACGCTATGTATATTAACATATAGCTTCGGATAGTTACGGTTTGGTGGAGAGGTAATAATTTAAAACGAATAATTCTCCGTAAATTAGCAAGTGGAGAATAAATTGCTGTTTATCGCTCTGATAAAGCACAATTATTATACGTTACACAGCTTACAAAAACTTCGTTTTTGTTTTGCTAAACGCGAATAATAGCCATTTGAGAAAAAAGATTTTGCGTCGCGGAACCTTGATTATTTGCGACGGCGCTTTGTATAAGATAGGTGATAGACATGATGTTTTGATTTATACGGGTGCAGTTTGAGCGTTATTATGCCGTCAACCAAAGTTGCCAACAGTACCAAGCCGCAGCCCACAACCACACCGATCGATCCACTCATACGTGAAAAAATTTCTCCGAATCCGCTGTTGGGAACACCCAACCAAAACAACAACAGGATTGCTACGCCCAACACGACTTCCGCCCCCCAAATTAGAAACAATCGCTTGATAAAAGAGTTTCGTTTTCTATATAAATAGATCAACATACCCACCGAATACATGAAACAGAAAAAGACAAAAAGACAAGCGCAAAAAGTGGAAATCCAGCCTGATGATTGCGGCATTTCGGCACGATCGGGGCGTTGCGGGTCGACAAGTATTTCCACATTTTTATTCAAATACTTTTGCGCGTCGTCGTACCACTTAAATCCCTCGCGATCCATGAACGAATATTCCTGTCCTTCAAACGAATAGGAAATAATCAAAAACCATGAGCCGCCCGAATATCCTGTGCTTGCGGAACCGCTATGTTTTATGTCAACAACCTTACCGACGGTTTTTATATAGTTGGAGTCGACGTTTCGTATTCTGACGATAGTCCACACCATAAAACTTATGCAAGCAACAAAAAGCGTCGCCGCTATCGACAGAAAAATTATCGCCGTTCTTTTGTCGTCGCGCTTCTCAAAAGTGTCGTTGTTTGTCGGGTTATTCATTATGTGCTCTTTTACAGTGCAATTTTTTATATAGTAGCATATTCGGATTGTGTTGTCAATACATACGTAAACCCGAATTTCAGTTCTTTGGCACTATGACGGGTGTTTGATAAAACAAGCGCGCCGCTACGCGGCGCGGACAAGCACCCGCCATCGACAAAATATAACCAAATAAAAGATATACCGATACCACCGCCGAACACCCCAAAAGCGTTACAGCGGTAAAATAGCGGCGTTATTCCCACTATGCGAAAAAATAAACGGCAAAAGAAAAAACCTAAAATTATTCTCGCAAAAGGAGTTCGTTTTAGGTTTTAGGTGGTGGGCAATGAGGGACTCGAACCCCCGACTTTCTCCACGTCAAGAAGACACTCTCCCAGCTGAGTTAATTGCCCGTATTTATGTAGCTTTATAAGTTTAGTATATTTTGAGCTTTTTGTCAAGCGGTTTACTTGAAATTATCCGATAAATATGATAGAATAGCGGTATGAAAGCGGTAATTCAGCGAGTGGAAAATGCAAAACTGACGGCGGACGGCGAGTGCGTCGCAACAAGCGGGCGCGGACTGGTAGTATACGTCGGTATAGAACAGTGCGATACGGAGAAGAATATCGTTGCGTTTGCGCAAAAGCTGGTTGCAATGCGCATATTTTCGGACGGGGAAGGTAAGATGAATTTGTCCGTCTCTGATATCCGCGGAGACATTATGCTGGTTTCCAATTTTACGCTTTGCGCCGACATTTCCCATGGTAACCGACCGAGCTTTACGGGCGCTATGAAGCCGCGGGCGGCGCGCGAGATGTTCGGATATTGCGTCGGCACAGTTACCGATCTTTTGCGGAATTGCGGCGGCAACGTTTCGTGCGGCGTTTTCGGCGCGGACATGAAGATAGAACAGGTCAACGACGGACCTGTCACGATAATTTACTGATATGCTTTTTACAGACGGGATACGAAACAGTAACATACTTTTACACGCCTGCTGCGGACCGTGCAGTCTGGGTGCGATCGAGCCGCTTCTCGAAGACGGCGCGCATATCACGCTGTTTTTTTACAACCCGTGTATTGTATGCGGCGAGTTCGAGCGTCGGCTTTCCGCGCTCGAAACGGTGGCGGCGCATTACGGACTTAAGGTGATAAATCCGCCGCACGGTCATGCGGCGTTTTCGGCGTATGCGAGCAGCCGTGCCGACGATCCCGAAGGCGGAACGCGGTGCTCGATGTGTATGGACGACCGTTTGCGCGTTACGGCGGATACGGCGGCGGATCTCGGTTACGACGCGTATACAACGACGCTCACGGTGAGTCCGCATAAAAACAGCAAACTTATATTTTCACTTGCGGAAAATTACGGCGGCGGCGCGCCGTTTTTGGCGCGCGACTTTAAAAAGCGCGACGGGTTTTTGCGGTCGACGCGGCTGGCGCGCGAGCTGGGCATATACCGTCAGAATTTTTGCGGCTGCGAATATTCGTTCGCAGGGGCGCAGGCGCGCGGCGCGGAGCGCGACGAAGCATGAGCAGTATCGCCGAAAAATTAAAAGACCTGCCGGACACGCCCGGGGTCTATATAATGCGCGATTCCGCCGGACAGGTGATATACGTCGGCAAAGCGGTCGTACTCAAAAACAGGGTGCGGCAGTATTTTCAGAACACCGAAAAACCGGTCAAAGTCCGCGCGATGGTGGATAACATCGCGGACTTCGATTATATAATAACGCGTACGGAAAAGGATGCGCTGGCGCTCGAAAACAACCTTATAAAAAAGTACAAACCGCATTACAACATACTTTTAAAGGACGATAAGACAAGTCCGTATATCAGGATCGATCCGCACGCGGAATATCCGACGATCGAAGTGACGCGCAAGGTCAAGCGCGACGGTGCGCGGTATTTCGGACCGTTTATAGGTGTGTCGGTACGCGACGTTATATCGGTATTGCAGTCGGTATACAGACTGCGGACGTGCTCGGGCAAGCTCGCCAAGCGTACGCGACCCTGTCTCAATCGGGACATCGATCTGTGCCTTGCACCGTGTTGCGGCATGTGCGATAAGGACGAATACCGCAAGGCGGTGAACGGCGCGATGTCCTTCCTTTCGGGCGGCGGAGACGATATTTCGGGCGTAATAGTGCGTAAGATGACCGACGCCGCCGAAAACGAGAATTTCGAACGCGCCATTTCGTATCGGAATCAACTGCGCGTGCTCGAAAATTTAAAGAGTAAAGTCGTGGGCGAGCTCGGCAACACGTCAAACATAGATTCGTTCTACTACACTGACAACGGTATTTACGGCGCTGTCAGCGTGTGCATAGTCCGCGGCGGAAAAATGATGGGCGTAAAGAATTACATCATTGCCGAGCCGCAGGTGTTCGGCGGCGACATGACGACGTTTTTGCCGCAGTATTATTCTATGACGAACGAGCTTCCGGACGAGATATGTCTGCAGTCCGAACGCGACGTAACGCCGCTTGCCGAGTATTTCGCGTCGGTGTTCTCCAAAAAACCGGCGATCACTTTTCCGCAAAAAGGAATGCGCAAAAAACTGCTCGACACCGCGGCGCGCAACTGCGCCGACTATCTGCTTAAAAGCGCGGACAGGGTAAAGCGCGACGAGGACATGACAGTCGGCGCGTGCGAGCGGCTTAAAATGCTGTTCGGTTTACCGAGCGCACGGCGGATCGAGTGTTACGATATTTCGGATATTTCGGGTGCGGACAAGGTCGCGTCGGGCGTGGTGTTTATAGACGGAAAGGCGGACAAGGCGCAGTACAGGCGGTACAGGATACGTACGGTGGAAGGCGCGGATGATTTTCGGTCTATGTACGAGACCCTTACGCGTCGGCTCATACGCTACAAAAACGGCGACGCCGGATTTAACGAACTGCCCGATTTAATTGTTATAGACGGCGGACCGGAACAGGTGGAGTTTGCGTCGCGCGCCGCCGACGATGTGGGTGTAAAAGTACCTATGGTGGGGCTTGCAAAGCGCGACGAGGAACTGTATCTTCGCGGCGAGCCTGTGCCCGTAAAACTCAAACGCGAAGACTACGCTCTGCGGCTGTTACAGCGGGTACGCGACGAGGCGCACAGATTTGCGGTGCTGTACCACAGAACTCTGCGTTCGCGCAGGTACGAAAGCGAGCTGAAAGGCATATCCGGGGTCGGCGCGGCGACCGTCAAAAAAGTGCTCGCGGCGTTCAACACGCATTCCATAGTGTCTGCGACAGCCGACGAGATAGCGGATAAAGCCGGTATTACAAAGTCCGCGGCGCGGAATATTTACGCGTATTACCATCCGACGGAAACGGTAAAGACCGGACTAAAGTACAGGCTTGTCGCCGCCGATCTCGACGGCACATTGCTCGACGACGGTTATGAAATAAGCGACGTAACGCGTGCCGCCGTTAAAAGATACGTCGCAGCCGGCGGTATATTTACGATAGCTACAGGCAGGTCGCGCGAGTCGATTAAACAGTATTTGTCCGATCTGGGGCTTGATAAAACGCCCGTCAAACTGATCTGCAATATCGGCGCGGCGGTCGTAAATTCCCAAACGCTCGAATACGAACGGGTGTACGGCATCCCTCAAGAAACGGCGGCGGCGCTTTTTGGATTTGCGGAACCGCGCGCGTCGTTTGCCGTGGCGTATACCGAGGACGGGAAGAAGATAAACACGCTTAATGCGCTTAACAAAAAATACTGCGAGATCATAGGCGGCGGATACGAAGAAGTCGGCGCACTCGGCGAGTACGCCGCGCGCGGCGGCAGTAATACGCTTAAAGCGGTGTTCATTACGGACGAGCGCAAGCTCGAAATCTTGACCGCGGAGCTTGCGCGCGAGTTTCCGGAACTGCGATTCATCAGATCGACCGCGCCCGTACTGCGCGAGATAAAAGACCGGGACGACCCGAATTTCGTCGCCGCAATGATAGAATGCGTTTCGTCGGACGCGAGCAAGGGCAGGGCGCTCGAATATGTCGCGGACTCATACGGCATACCTATGACGCAGGTAATGGCTGTGGGCGACAGCTTTAACGACGTCGATATGATAAAAGCCGCAGGGCTGGGGGTTGCGACGGGCAACGCGAAAGGACCGGTAAAAAATCTCGCGGACGCGGTTACCGACGCGAACACGCAGGACGGGGTCGCCAAAGCGATAGACCGCTACTGCTACGAAACGGAAACAGGAGAAAATAATGGCTAATAAAAAGAAAAACGACGGCATCGCCGAAAATATACCTGCGGAATTAATACCGGACGCAGATGCGCAGACGACCGCCGCCGCGGAAGCAAGTATCGCGCGCAAATACGACTTTGACGACGACAACGTGGAAAGTGCGGAGACCGATGTGTCCGTCGAGGAGTTTGCCCGGCGCATGGATCTTAATGTCGTGTACCGCGGCAGCAACGAGCAGATACATTTTAATACTTTTAATATCAGTCGACCGGGCTTGCAGCTTGCCGGCTATTATAAACATTTCTCGGCGGAACGCGTTCAGGTAATGGGCGAGATGGAAATGACATATCTTGAGCAGATGACGCACGACGCGCGCAAGACGGCGTGCGAAACGCTTATGAAACAGCCGATACCCTGTCTTATAATGACTTCCACCATTCCTCCGTGCGCCGAGCTTCTGTCGGCGGTCAAAAAGTACGATCGCGTGCTTTTGGAATCCAAACTGCGCACTACGATGTTCGTAAACAAGCTGTCGCTCTATCTTAACGAACTGCTTGCGCCGTCCAAGACCATACACGGCGTGCTTTTGGATCTGTACGGCGTGGGCGTGCTTATGATAGGCGAGTCGGGCATAGGCAAAAGCGAAACGGCGCTGTCGCTTATAGAACGCGGACACAGGCTGGTTGCGGACGACGCAGTTACCATTTCGAGGATAGGCGAACGTCTGGACGGCACAAGCCCCGAAGTTATAAGATATTTTATGGAAGTTCGCGGCATCGGCATAATCGATATAAAGGCGATGTACGGCGCGGGCGCGGTACAGCTGGTGAAGTCGGTAGATATGGTCGTCAAACTGGAAGCATGGGACGACAAAGCGCGGTACACGCGGTTGGGCGAGCCCGAAGAAACGTATACCATACTCGGCGTTAAAAAGCCGCTGCACGTCATACCCGTAAAGCCCGGCAGAAACCTAGCCGTGATCCTCGAAGCGGCGGCGCGCACGCACAGGCTCAACGATCTCGGTTTCAGCGCGATGGACGAGCTTAACGACCGGCTGCGCGGCAACTTAAAAAAATAATTACAGCGTAAAATACAGCCCCGTCCGAACGGTAAAAGTTCGGACGGGGCTGTACGGTTATGTAATAAGTTTTAAATGCGTATATGCGTGCGCATTCTTACGGGAAGATCGCGACGGCGCGTATGCCGTGCTTTACGTTATGGCGAGCTTGATAAGCCTGCCCGAACAGACCGCTCACGTGCGCTCTTCATTGCATATGCGATAAGCGTGGAAATATATTTACATTTTTTCGGAGTTATATTTCCCGTCCGATAAGTTCGTCAAGAGTTATACCGTAGTAATAGGCGAGTTGAACGCAAAAATCGATATTGGGAAGATTTTTTCCGTTTTCCCAACGGCTTAAGTTAACATTGCTAATGCCTGTGGCTCTCTCGATATCCAATAGGGATTTGTTTCTTTTGCTATGCCAATACGTTGGTTATTCGGCGTAATTTTTCATTAGTATCTTTTTTGATCCAATATATTATTTTTTGCAAGTCTGATAAATGCGTCGTCATCAAACATTTCGTTCGGTTCAACGTCAAATATACCCATTAGTTCAATCAAATCGGCAATTTTTATATCCCGTCTACCTTGTTCGTAATTAGCATATGTACTAACTGGAATTTGTAAAATTTCGGCAACTTTATTTTGAGTCAAGTCTTTTTCTTTGCGCAATTCTTTTAACCTCATTCCGAAAAGTTCGCTAAATTGAATTGGCGTATCTTTGTGATTTGCTATCCATTCCTTGTACGTCATAAATACATCTCCGAAGCTTTTTAATATTTTATTAAAAAAATAGTCAAAATGACTTGACATAGTCATAATGACTATGGTAATATGATTGTATGGTCAATATGACTATACGCTAATTATTAATGACGGTCAAGAATCATGATTATTACAATAGACACGGTTATTACAAGCGGCACGGCATTTGTATTTTTGTAGACGTTGTTTTCATGCATTTCCGGAATGTCATTGAAATTATTATAAAAATATGCTCTACAAAAATGTATAATTAAACAAAAGCCGTTTGTAATGCTTTAAAATATAAATATCAACAGTGGAGCGGATAAAATATGAAAAATTCAAGCAACAGATGCGTTTGGTGCAAGCATTTCGACAGATATTTCACGAAGGGCACGGGCGTGATCAAAAAGACCGAATACGGTTGGTGCGATAAAAATACCGACAGCGTGTGCGCGGAAGGGTATTGCGGTAAATTCGAGCGCAAGACTGTCGACGCCGCGTTGCGGTGCGCGATAAACATTAGATTGAGCGATATGTTGACTGATATATCGGCGATACGGCAGGTGATAGAAAACGAATATGAAAAATACGAGTAAATGCAAAAGATGCGGTACCTGCGATTTTTGCAAGGCCGCGTACCGAAATCACTTTTATTTTTTCTGCCGTGACAGGGCGTATTATTGCGAAGCCTGCCGCAGGCTCACGTCGCCGTCCGAAACCTGTCCGGATTGGCGGAAACGCGAAAAACATTGCGATCTGTCGCCGCAACGGTTCGACGGCGTGATTAAAGACATTGCCGTAATATCCGAATATTTCGATAAGCTCGAACTCGGCGACGATTCGTGGGAATTTTTATTCCGGGATATCGTAAACCGCAGGATCGTCAAGCGTTGATTTTATGATCTGCGACCTATTTCCGCAGCGGCGGCAAAACGCGGCGCAAGGACCGCCTAAGCGCATGTTTTCCGCTTACGGCTTCGGCGTTTTACTCTGCGGTCGCAAAGGTTTTTACGCCTCCTTTAACTATGCGCGCGTCGAAGTCGAGACCGTAATATATTTCGCCGTCGAGCTGAACGGGCGCAGGCGTTGTTATTTTTACGCTTTCGCACACTATATGTTTGGTGTACGGCTTGTCCATATGTTTGCCTTTTACGAATTTCGGCATAACGAACACAGTCGGAACGCGCTTCGGCTTTTCCATTATTATTACGTCGAGTTTGCCGTCGTCCGCTTTACTGACGGGCGAGAGCTTTATTCCGCCGCCGATCTGAGTGCCGTTGCAAACGCCCGTCATTATACAGTCGTAAGTACTGGTCTCGCCGTTTGCCGTCACTTCCACACGGTACGGTTTGTAATTTAACAGACAGCGGAACAGCGACGCGACATATGTCAGCTTGTTTTTGCTTTTTGCTGTTTTTAACAGTACTTCCACGTCCAGTCCCGTACCGCCCACGTTAAGACAGCGTTTGTCTCCGATATCTATATAGTCGAGTTCTTTGGGTTCGCCGCGGACGATGTCGGCTATTGCGCGGACGGGGTCGAGCGACGCCGCTCGGGTACCTATGGCAAAGTCGTTGCCGCGGCCTGCCGGGATAAGCCCCAAACGCGATTTGGAAAAGTCTATGCCGTTCAAAACTTCGTGGAAAGTTCCGTCGCCGCCCAAAGCGACGATTGTTTCCGAGCCTTTTCGGGATAGCTCGGCGGCGAGCGCCTTGCCGTGTCCGGTACAGTGGGTTTCGTGGACGGTGTAGGCGATCCCGCGTTCGGCGAGATAGCTTTCCGCCGCCGCCAGACACTTGGCGCCGTTGCCCTTGCCGCTGCATTTATTGGCGATTATATCCATGGTTCTCCGTTGTAAGTTTTATTTACAGCGATCTGTCGTCGTCCGTGTTTTCGAGCGGTCGTATAAGCTCGTTTAGTTGCTCGTTGAGCCGCGATATTTTTTGTTGCAATCTTATCGCGCGTTTTAAAACATCGTCGTCGGACTGCTGTTTTTGTTTTTTGACCGTTGCGGTACGCGGCCTTTCGGCGGACACCGTACGCGACGGGCGGAAAAGATCGCGCGCCGCTTCGCGCTTTGTTTTGGGCGGAGACGACGTCGATGTTTTGTGGTCGTACGAAAGGCACTCGGAAAAAAGTTTGTACAGCGGCGCAACGTCGTCCGCGGCGAGCGCTGCGGTTTCCGCTGTTTTTATGGCAGACACCGTAGAACGGGAATAATCGAGCGAAAACCCCTTAAGCTTGCAGAGCAGCATGGTAAATATACGTACGGTCAGCTCCGATCCGCGCGTAAAAGGGTGCAATATTATAAACTCGCGCATATAATACGATAAATAACCGGCAAATTCGTCTTTGGAAGTTTGCGGCGCTCCGGCTGTTTCGTTGATTTTGGCGAACACCGATTTCATCGAGCCTGCTATGTATTTCGGATCGGTGTGTGCGTTGCCGTCGGTGTGTGCGTCTGCTATGCGGAGTTTTCCGGCATCGGGATCGAAGTCGCCGCACACCGCTTTGTGCAGCAACATAAGAGTCATTGCCGTTACGGGGTCGTTTATGACCGCGTTTTTTACCGTTTGCAGCGCGCGGAAAAACATTATAAACTTGTTGTTTCGGTCGAACGCCGCAGAACCGCGATCGAGAGTCGCTGTGTGTTTGATTTTGGGCAAAAGATATTTTTCGCCGTCGAGCCTGCCGAGCAAAAGCAGGAGTCCGTCCGTTTCGGCGGACGACGGCGGTTTATATCCGTCGACTGCGAATGCCGATCTTACGGTGCGAAGTATTCGGTTGGCTTCGTACAACTCCATAACTTATATTATAACATGGCGGTCGGGTTTTTGCAATATTTTGGGATAATTATATGCCGTATATAAAATTTTTAATTTGTGCGTCAAACTATTGAAAAAAAAATCAAAACGGAGTAGAATATATGAGTAATGGTTTAAGCGCCTGGACTACGATAGGTATCGGCGGCAATGCGCGAAGCGTTACGGTAGTTCGGTCGCGCGGGGAACTCGAAGATACCGCGCCTCGCGGACTCGTTATCGGCGGTGGATCGGACATTCTCGTTTCGGATGACGGCTACGACGGTGACGTCATTATAAATCGAACAAGCGGTATCGTGCGGCAGTGCAATACGGTAATTGCGGATTCGGGCGTGCGGCTCCCCGTGCTCTGCAAATATCTTGCTGAATGCGGTCTGTCGGGATTGGAATGGGCGTGCGGTATACCCGGGACCGTGGGCGGCGCGGCGGTCATGAACGCAGGCGCTTTCGGCGGCAGTATTTCGGACAGACTTGTTTATGCGGACGTTTTGCGTAACGGCAGAACTGTGCGCATGACAAATGCCGAACTTGGATTCGGGTACCGCTGCAGCGGATTACTGTCGGACGATACCGTGTTATGCGCGGCGTTCGAGCTTTTTCCCGACATTCCGCGCAATATCGTTCGTCGCTGTGCGGATCACAATGCGCTGCGCAGACGTAAACAGCCTATAGGCAAGACCGCCGGGTCGGTATTTAAAAATCCGCCCGGAGTGTCGGTGGGGCGCGTATTGGACGAAGCCGGATTAAAGGGCGCGCGTGCCGGCGGCGCCGTAATATCAGACGTTCATGCCAACGTCATAGTCAATACCGGCGGCGCGACAGCAAAAGACGTATGCACGCTGATAGCTAAAATGAAGAGCGCGCTTGCCGAAAGAAACATTCCGGCACACGAAGAGATTATTTACATCGGAGATTTTTAAAATGGCTTTTTGGGGCGATTACCATACACATACCTATTACAGCCGCAGAAACGGAAAGCGTCATGCGACGGGCAGTGTTTTGGAAAATGCCCTTGCCGCAAAGCGCCGCGGACTAAAAGAGCTTGCGGTGACCGATCACGGTTACGCGCACTTCTACGGGTTAAAGGACGAAACAGCTTTCGAAGCGTTACGTACCGATTGCGAAAAGGCGGAAATGCTTACCGGAGTACGGATATACGCAGGGCTGGAAAACGATCTCGATCAGCGGAGCGGCAAGGACAAGTCCGTGTCGCCGTTTGCGGAGTTTAAGGACGGGATGCCTCGGGGATTGCAGATAGTGCAGGGCGGTTACCATGCCATGGTCGAAACGCCAACTATGTTCCGCAATCTCCTGTTTTGGGCGCGCAACGTAATTTTCAAATTTTTGCCTGGCAGAAAAAAGCTCAAAGCAAAAAATACCGCGGCGTATAAGCGGTTGATCGACGAATATCCGATCGACTTTATAGGGCATTTAAACCGCGGCATACTCGCCGACGCAGTAGAAGTTGCAAAATATGCGCACGAACGCGGCGTTTATATCGAATTGAACGGTAGGCACAAAAGCCTTAAAAAGAAAGATATAAAAGCGATGGTCGCGGCAGGCGTCGAGTTTATTTGTAATTCGGACGCGCACAAGCCCGAAAATGTCGGAACGGCGCCCGTCGCTTTAAAGCTTATAAAAAAATACGACATACCTTACGAACTTATCGCCAACTGGGAAAGACTGCCCGATTTTCGGTCCGCAAACTTTAAAAATGCGCGAGCAAAGCTTCCCGACGCGCAGAAGGAAACGGATAAATAATGCCCACGTTGAGCGGTCTCGATATAAAACGCGAAATCGTCAAGACAAGACCCAAAGACGGCGAATGCCGCGCGCTTGTTGCAGGATTCGTCAGGTCGTGTATGACGCTTTCCATAACGCGGACGGACGGTATGCTTCTGCAGCTCGACTGTCAGACCGATTTCGTGCGCGAATATATTTCCGGGCTGATGCTCAATGCGTTTAAGGTCGCGCCGGTCAACCATACGCCGTCGCTGGTCTACGGCGACTGCGAAAAGCTTTTGCGGTTGATAGGCGTATTGAGTGCGGACGGTTCGGTATTTGAAATAACGGGCGTGCCGGACATGCCCGAATCCAGGGAATGGGCGTATGTCCGCGGAATATTTTTGGGCTGCGGAAGCTTTTCGGCTAAGCTGGACAACGGAACGGACGAGCAGAAAGGCGGCGGCGGATATCATCTTGAGTTTTCGGTATTGAGCGAGAGCTTTGCGGACGAGCTGACTGAACTTTTGGATAGGCGCGGTATAGCATCGCATAAAATGGTGCGCGCGGACAAGTATGTCGTTTACGTAAAGGACAGCGAAACGGTATGTAACTGTTTGGCTCTTATGAAGCTCGGTAAGCTTGTGCTGTCGCTCAACGATACCATGGCGGCGCTGTCGGTAAAAAAGGACGTCAACCGCAGGATGAACTGCGATATAGCCAACATGACACGTACCGCCAACGCGTCGGTAGACGTGCTTAACGCGATAGAATATATCCGAAAAAAGCGAGGACTTTACACCTTGCCGGGCAAACTTGTGGAGGCGGCGGACGCCAGGATAAATTCGCCCGAATCGTCGCTGGGGGATATAGCGTACGAGCTGGGCATATCCAAGTCCGGACTTAAGCACAGATTCGACAGGATAGCGGAGATCGCAAAGGAGATCGAAGCGGAGGACGGCGGCGTTTGACGCGCTGCGGACGGTCAAAAAGGAGTTAGCCGAAAAATGAAACAGTTTGCGCATTTACACGTTCATACGGAATTTTCTTTGCTCGACGGCGCGGTGCGTACCGATAAGGTGTTTAAGCTCTGCGACGAGCGTAATATCCCTGCCGTCGCTATGACCGATCACGGCAATATGTACGGGACCATCGAGTTTTTGAAAGCCGCGGTCAAGTATACCGACAAGGACGCCGATTTTCTGCGGTTCATGAGCGAGCGCCGTCCGTTTAAGGTCAAGCCGATCGTCGGTTGCGAAGTGTATATGACAGAAAATATGCACGTCAAGGAAAAGGGCGCCAACGGCGCGCCGCCCAAGCTCAACCATCTTATTTTGCTTGCAAAAAACGAAGCCGGATACCACAATCTTATTAAGATCGTTTCTTCGGGTTATACGGAGGGGATGTATTACAAGCCGCGTGTCGACTTCGAATGTATAAAGGCGCACAGCGAGGGGCTTATATGCCTTTCCTCATGTGTCGCAGGCGTTATACCGCAGGCGATACTAAAAAAAGACTTGGCGGCTGCCGACGCATGGGTCAAAAAATTCAAATCGGTTTTCGGCGAAGATTTTTATATCGAAATACAAAACCACAATATCGCCGCGCAGAAAATAGTTCTGCCGCACCTTATAAAGCTTGCAAACGACAACGGAGTCAAGGTCGTCGCCACCAACGATGCGCACTATCTCACCGAAGACGATTCCAAAATGCAAAAGGTGCTGATGGCGATTTCGTTCCATTCCACGTTGGAGAGCGACGGCGAATCGCCGCAGACGGGCGATATTTCGAATGACGGCGTGTCCGACGATAAGTATTTTCCGACGGACGAGTTCTATCTGAAAGATTACGACGAGATGTACAAGGCGTTGCCTTACGAAAGCGCGTTGGACGTCACTCTGGAGATCGCCGATAAATGCGACCCGTATTTTATCAAAAAAGAACCGTTGCTGCCGTCGTACGTTCCGCCCGACGGGTTGAACTGCGAACAGTATCTGCGCAAGCTTACGTTCGACGGACTTAAAATACGTTACGGCGAAATAACGGAAGAGGTAAAAAGCCGCGCGGAATACGAGCTGGGCATTATCGAAAAGCTCCGGTTCGTCGACTATTTTCTTATCGTTTGGGATTTTATCAACTATGCGGAAAGCCAGGGCATTCCCGTCGGTCTGGGGCGCGGCAGCGGCGCAGGCAGTATAGTCGCGTACGCTATAGGCATAACCAAGATAGATCCGCTTAAATACGCGCTTATTTTCGAGCGGTTTTTAAACCCGGAACGCGTGAGCAATCCCGACTTCGATATTGACTTTTGTGTCGATCGGCGCGGCGAAGTGATAGAATACGTTACGCGAAAATACGGCGCGCCCAACGTGTCGCAGATAGCGACTTTCGGAACGATGGCGACCAAGGCGGCGATAAAGGACGTAGGACGCGTGTTCGATCTGCCGTTTTCGGAAGTGAACACCATCACCAAAATGATACCGCGCGGATCCGAAAAAATGCACATACGCGAACTTTTGGGCAGGGGTACCGACAAAGAAGGCAAGCCCGTACCCGGCGTGCCCGAAATGATGTCGCTGTACGACAACGACCCTATGGCGCGTCGTGTATTGGATATGGCGGAAAAGATAGAAGGTATGCCGCGTCAGATAGGTATGCATGCGGCAGGCGTTATCATATGCCGCGACCCGATCGCCGATCACGTTCCGCTTGCGCGTACCAACGAAGACGTGGTAGTTACCCAGTACGACATGATAGTCGACGAAGAGCTGGGGCTTTTGAAAATGGACTTTTTGGGTCTGACTACGCTTACGGATATAAAAAAGGCGACCGATTATATAAAACAGACGAGCGGCGCGGAAATAGATTTCGTTAAACTCGGTTACGACGATCCGAAAGTTTACGAGCTTATAGGCAGCGGAAATACCGAGGCGGTGTTCCAGCTGGAATCGGGCGGCATGAAAGGGTTTATGCGCGATCTGCAGCCGTCATGTCTCGAAGACGTAATAGCCGGTATATCGCTTTACCGTCCCGGTCCTATGGACGCGATCCCAGATTTTATAAAGAACAAGAAAGCGCCGGATAAGATTAAATATCTGCATCCGTCGCTCGAGCCGATACTGCGCGTTACCTACGGCATAATAGTGTATCAGGAGCAGGTCATGGACGTAGTCCGTACGCTCGGCGGTTATTCGATGGGCGGCGCGGACAATATACGGCGAATGATGAGCAAAAAGAAGTTCGAGGCCATGGAAGCCGAACGAAAAGTGTTCATCAACGGCGGTACCGATAAAAAGACGGGAAACAAGATACCCGGCGCCGTCGCTAACGGCGTTCCGGCAGCCGTCGCAAACGAGATATACGACATGCTCATCAAGTTTGCGAGCTACGGTTTTAACAAATCGCATGCGGCGGCGTATGCGCATGTAACGTATCAAACCGCATATCTTAAATGCTATTATCCGGTCGAGTATTTTACCGCGGTCTTGAACAACCGCATAAACAAACTGGACGAGCTTACGCATTATCTGTCGTATCTTAAGGAAGCCAAGATCACGGTACTGCCGCCGAATATAAACAAGTCGGGCGCGGAGTATTCCGTGGAAGACGGCTGCGTACGCATAGGCATGGGCGCGATAAAGGGCGTGGGCGTGCCCGTAATAAACAAGATAGTCGAAGAACGTACCCGAAACGGCGAGTACGGCGACTTCGTGGAGTTCGTTGAACGCATGAGCGACGCGGACAACGGTAAAAGCCTTATCAACCGCCGAATGGTCGAATCGTTGATATATGCCGGAGCGTTCGACTGTTTCGGGAAGAAACGCGCGGTGCTTATAGCCGCATTCCCGAGCGTACTCGACAAGGTATCTAAAGAGCGCAACGCCAAAATGAGCGGTCAAATGTCGCTGTTCGACATTGCGCCCGAGATCAAGACGGAGTTCAAATATCCGGAAGTGGACGAGTATTCGCCGAGTGACAAATACAAAAAGGAAAAGGAAGTAGCGGGCGTATACCTTTCCGGACATCCGCTGTCCGCTTATGTGGACAAGCTTAAATCATACGGTCTCAACACGTCGATGCTCGATACCGAATCGCCCGACTGTCCGCATATAGACTCCAAGATAACGTTGGGTGGAATGCTTACTTCGACGGTCAATAAGATGACTAAAAAAGGGACCCCGATGGGTACGGCAGTGCTCGAAGATCTGTACGGCACGGTAGAATTGCTGGCGTTCAACAAGACGTTCGAAAGGTTGCGTCCGGTGTGGGTAAACGATACAGTAGTCGCAGTGACGGGCGTGCTTAAGCAGAACGATAACGGAATGTCGATCTACGTGGACGATATAATGCCGTTTAACGACGCGGACGCATACGCCGCAAGGATATGCTGTTATTTTTCTTTGAGCGACAGGCGCCTTCTCGACGAAGTAAAAGAGATAGTTTCGGTGTACCGAGGCAACGATTTTATTTACGTTAAAAACGACGACGACGGAAAGCTTTACCGACTCGGCGATAAGTTCGACATAAACGCCATGTCCAAAAGCGAGCTGTGCGCCGTGCTAGGCGGCGATCGAGTGCGCGAACAGCAATAATTGCGCAAAGCAAGTGTAGTGGGCGTCGCAGTAAAAAACTTTTACGCTTTTATCGCCTGCAAAAATACGCCGTATCGAAGTAATAAAATATTTAAAATATATGTTGTTTTTATTTATTTTTTACCGTATATATGGTATAATGGTACAGATATAAAACAGAGGTGAGGACATGAAAAGAATAGCGGTTTTGACAAGCGGCGGCGACGCGCCCGGAATGAACGCGGC
The DNA here is from genome assembly GCA_910585055.1 of uncultured Christensenella sp. Classification (GTDB taxonomy): domain Bacteria; phylum Bacillota; class Clostridia; order Christensenellales; family Pumilibacteraceae; genus Anaerocaecibacter. Next base: position 46,844 of record CAJUBY010000010.1, read on the forward strand.
TATACGCGCCGTCGTACGTTACGGTATAGGCATGGATATGGAAGTCATGGGCGTCGAGCGCGGTCTGCAGGGGCTTATCGACGATCTGTTCGTTCCAATGAATATGCGCAGTGTTTCCGATATAATCCACCGCGGCGGCACTATTTTAAAGACTGCGCGCTGTCCCGAATTCAAGACCGAAGAGGGTCAGCAAAAGGCGATAAAAAACCTACGTGCACACGGTGTTGAAGGGCTGATTGTAATCGGCGGCGACGGGTCTTTTATGGGCGCGAAAGCCATGACCGACCGCGGTTTTCCGTCGATAGGTATTCCCGGAACGATAGATAACGATTTGGCGTATACCGATTACACGCTGGGATTCGATACGGCGTGTAATACCATTCTCGACGCTATAAACAAGATACGCGATACGATGAGTTCGCACGAGCGTGTTTCCATCATAGAAGTAATGGGCAGGAACTGCGGCGACCTTGCGTTGTATACCGGTCTGTGCGGGGGCGCGGAAGTTATTATCGTGCCGGAGCGCAAAATGACTATCGACGAGATAGTAGAAACGCTGGGCGGCGGAATGGAACACGGCAAGACCAGCGGTATTATCGTGCTTGCCGAGGGCGCGGGACAGGCAGACGAGCTTAAAGCCCAATTGTCCGCACGTACGGAAATGGTGGTCAAATCCACTCGGCTTGGTCACGTTCAACGCGGCGGCAGTCCTTCCTGCCGCGACAGATATCTCGGCACGTGTTTCGGCGTTCACGCCGTAAAATTGTTAAAGCAGGGGATCGGCAACCGCATCGTCGGAATAAAAAATCACAAGTTCTACGACATGGATATCGTGGAAGGCGTGGCGATGAAAAAGTCTTTCGATACGGAACTTTACAACACAGCCCTTATCGTCGGTAAATAAACGGATAAACAAAAATACCGCACGTTTTAAAACGTACGGTATTTTTGTTTGCACGATATTACTTTTTTATTCTCGAGTACACGGCGTTGAATCGTATGGGTTGCGCATAATCGCCGAATTTCTCGCCGAAAATATTATATCCGCCGATATTTTCGGCGTTTTATTTTACTCCGATCTTTAATGTCGTACGGTCGCCTCCGTCCAATTCGAGTTTTTCTACGGTCACGGACTTGTTTACGCACTTTTCGTTGATATAAACTCCGTCGTCGCGCTCGGCGACCGTAGTCATCAAGCCGTATTCGGTACTTTCGGCGTACCACCAATCGGGCGTAAACTTGCCGTATCTGTTGCCGAAATCTCCGGGAGATATGTATGTGCACAGCTCTTTTTCGTTTATCCAAAATGTAATATCGCTCGGGTACGATCTGTTGTATCCGGTCGCTTCCGAACATATCTCGAGCGAGAAGTTTATTTCCGCTATTTTGTCGTTTGCCGTATAGCTGTTGGGCAAAGCGTATGTTACGTATGACGCACCTTTAGACCATATCGGTTGCGCGTTATACCGTTCGCGCGTAAACGCGTTTTTGGGTAAGCATTCCATTATCATGCCGTCCGCAGATGCGATCCCGCAGTGCTCGTCGAATTTTACGTCTATGTAGTCGCCGACGCCTATATCGGCGGTAAACGGTTCGGGCAATATGCTGTTTTTTCCGCTCGAGTCTTTCATCAATATAGTTATTCCCGGAAAGGTGTACGTATTTTAAGGTGGAAATAGACGAATTCATAAAGATACAAAAACCCGTGGCGGACAGCGCCGGAACCGGACTGATATACGAGATAACGGAAAGCATTTTCGGATCGTTTAAGTTTATCGATAATACCGCCGAGCAAAACGGCGTTATCTATACCGAGATCGACAGCGATAGCATAGGACTGTTCACCGATTACGGCAAAGCACAGTACTATAACTACGACATTCTTTCTCGGGAGTTAGGATACGTTTCTTTTGCGGACTGCCCGGAAACGAACGTTTACGCAGGTTTCGATAAATCTTCGGGGAAATATTATCTTTGGTTCGCAGACTTTGATAAATTCGATTATCTTATCCACGGAGCGCCGCCGCAAGATGCGCCCATGCAAGACAAACGTTCTACATTTATATGGATGTGCGTCAGCGGCAAAAAATGCGAACACACCGTAAGAACGAACATATCGTAAGGAGTCTGATTACGACTGACGAATAGTTGCAGTATATTAAACAGCAGCATTCTAAAATGCGCCGATGTATTTATAACATCGGCGCATTTTAGCGTTTATATTCGATTTTAAATATTTTGCGATTAAGCTTTGCCTGCGCAACCGAGAACGTGAACGAGCTTGTGACGTACGCATTCCGTTACGAGCGCTCTGCCGTCGCCGAGATACTGGCGCGGATCGAAGTGCGCGGGGTTTTCGGCAAAGTGTTTGCGAACGGCGGCGGTAAACGCGAGACGCAGATCGGAGTCGACGTTTATCTTGCAGACCGCCATGGACGACGCTTTGCGCAGCATTTCTTCGGGTATGCCTTTTGCGCCAGGCATGGTGCCGCCGAAGTCGTTTACCATTTTAACGTAATCGGGGAGAACGGAACTTGCGCCGTGCAGAACGATGGGGAATTTGGGCAGGAGCTGCGATACTTTTTCGAGAATATCGAAGCGCAGTTTTGCTTCGCCTTTGAATTTGAATGCTCCGTGGCTGGTGCCTATAGCTATAGCCAACGAGTCGACGCCCGTTTTTGCGACGAATTCCGCGGCTTCTTCGGGATCGGTGTAAAGCGCGTCGGACTCGGATACTTTTACGTTGTCTTCCACGCCTGCGAGCCTGCCAAGCTCCGCTTCCACGACCGCGCCGTGGTCGTGCGCGTATTTGACGACTTGCGAAGTTATTTTAATATTTTCGGCGAGCGGATGCGACGATGCGTCGATCATGACGGAAGTGAAACCGTCTTTTATCGAGTCCACGCAAAGGTCGTATGAATCTCCGTGATCGAGATGCAGGCAGATAGGCAGACCCGAATCTTCGACGGCGGCTTGCACCATTTTCGTAAGATATTTGGGGTTTGCGTACTTGCGTGCGCTCGACGATACTTGAAGAATAAGGGGGGCGTTTTCGAGCTTGCCGGCTTCGACGATGCCCTGGATCGTTTCCATGTTGTTGACGTTGAACGCGCCGATCGCGTATCCGCCTTCGTATGCTTTGGCGAACATGTCCTTAGTGGTTACTAACGGCATAATATGTTGTTACCTCCAACATTCGTTTTTTACAGTATACCATATTTATCTTGATTTGACTACTGTTTTATTGACTTTTTTTCCAAAAAGAATTACAATAGTAACAGTGCGGTATGTACCGCGAAATGATCGTCGTACGGTGCTCGGCGGCAAACGATAATATAGTAACGGAGACCTGTCTGTTTATGAAAGACGAAAGAATGACAAAGCTTGCGCGCAACCTGGTAAATTACTCGATTGCGGCAAAAAAGGGCGACAAGGTGCTTGTGGAAGCGTTTGACGTGCCGTATCCGCTTGTGACCGAAATAATCGATGCTGTGTATGCCGTGGGTGCGCAAGTGTTTGTTACCAATATCGATACGCGTGTTCGCGCACGGCTTTTAAAAGGCGCGACGGACGAACAGTTAAAACTGTGGAGCGAACTCGACGCAAAGGTCATGTCGGAAATGGATTGCTATATAGGTCTTCGCGGCGGCGACAATTCTTACGAAAATTCGGGAGTTCCGTCCGACCGTATGGATAAATACATGAGTATTTATTCCCATCCCGTTCACCATGAGATACGCGTCAAAAAAACGCGGTGGGTCGTACTGCGTTATCCTTCGCCGTCGATGGCGCAGCTTGCGTGTATGTCCACCGACAATTTCGAAGATCATTACTTTAACGTATGCAACCTCGACTATTCCAAAATGGATAAGGCGATGGACAATCTACAGGCGCTTATGAACAAGACCGATAAAGTAAGGCTTGTAGCTAACGACACAGATCTTACGTTTTCCATAAAGGATATTCCCGCCGTAAAATGCGCAGGAAATATGAACATACCCGACGGAGAGGTTTATACCGCGCCGGTCAAAAATTCGGTCAACGGCGTTATCACGTACAATACGCCAACAGTTTACAACGGGACCAAATTCGATTGGGTAAGGCTAACGTTCAAGGACGGTAAGATCATAAAGTCGGAAAGCTCGAACAGCGTTAAATCTTCTGCTATATTCGATACCGACGACGGCGCGAAATACGTAGGCGAATTCGCCATAGGCGTAAACCCGTATATAACCGACGCGATATGCGATATACTGTTCGACGAAAAGATATCCGGCTCTATACATTTTACGCCGGGATGCTGTTACGACGACGCTTACAACGGCAATATTTCCGCCGTGCATTGGGATCTTGTATTGCGTCAGACCCCCGAAGTGGGCGGCGGTCAAATATATTTCGACGGGGTGCTTATCCGCGATAACGGCAGATTCGTTCTGCCCGAACTCGAGTGTCTCAATCCGGAAAATCTGAAGTAGGTGGATATGTTTAAACTCAAATATAAGATAACCGATGCGGATATGCGCGCGGTCAACAAAAGATCGGTCATGTTTTATTTTTGGCTGTATCTCGCGGTCGCTGTATGCGGAATTGCCGTCGGCATAACGGCAGTAGTATTGAATCCGCAAAAGCTGATGTTTGTTTTGGGAATTATACTGCTGGTTTTCGGCGGTCTGCTTACGGCGTGCGCGCTGTTGTTGCTTGTTGCGCCCAAAGATCTTATATCCAGCGCATTCCCGACGGGCGATGAGGAGCTTGACGTAACTGTGGATAAACACGGCATAACCGCCGGCGAAATAAATATACCTTTTGCCGATATAAGATCCGTTAAGGATCGAAAGCGCTATTTGCTCGTAAGTCTCGGAAAATACGATGCGGTCGTTTTAAAAGACTGTATTACGTCCGGGCAGACTTTTGCCGAACTTTCTTCATACGTGCGCGAGCGTGCCGGCAGGATATTGCTTTCTCCCGAAAGCTCGGGCGACGAAAGCGGCAATGTTACGGCAGCCGCAGTTCAGCCCGCAGACGGTACGGCTTCGGTGACGGTCGAAAATGCGATCGAGGACCGTGCGGCGAAAGAGTAAAAGGCATTAAATACTTGACGCGTTCCGCGAAAGGTGATATAATTAAAAAGATAAAACAAAATTCGGAGGTTTTTGTATTCATGGCAAACGTAAAAGTTGCAATCAACGGTTTCGGACGTATAGGACGCCTTGCGTTCCGTCAGATGTTCGGCGCAAAAGGTTATGATATAGTAGCTATCAACGACCTTACCAGCCCCGCAATGCTCGCAAACCTGCTTAAATACGACACCGCTCAAGGCGGATACTGCGGCAGGATCGGCGAAGGCGCGCATACCGTTTCGTCCAAGGAACCCGTATTCGAAGAGGACGGCAAAACCGTTAAAGTTCCCGGTTCCATAACCGTCGACGGCAAAGAGATAACTATTTACGCTATGCCCAAAGCGCAGGATCTGCCTTGGGGCAAGCTCGGAGTGGATGTAGTGCTCGAATGTACCGGATTCTATTGCTCCAAAGATAAATCGATGGCGCACGTAAACGCCGGCGCCAAAAAGGTCGTTATTTCCGCGCCTGCCGGTAACGATCTTAAGACGGTCGTATTCAGCGTCAACGAAAAAACGCTCAACAAGGACGACAAAGTAATTTCCGCTGCGTCCTGCACGACAAACTGCTTGGCGCCCATGGCGAAAGTGCTCAACGATTACGCACAGATACAGTCCGGTATTATGAGCACTATCCACGCTTATACCGGCGATCAGATGATCCTCGACGGGCCGCACCGCAAAGGCGACATGCGCCGTGCGCGCGCAGGCGCAGCCAACATCGTACCCAACTCGACGGGCGCGGCTAAGGCTATCGGTTTGGTAATTCCCGAACTCAACGGTAAGCTTATCGGTTCGGCGCAGCGCGTTCCCGTTACGACCGGTTCCACGACCATCCTTACGGCTGTCGTAAAAGGCAAGGATGTTACAAAGGAAGGCATAAATGCCGCGATGAAAAAAGCGTCGTCCGAATCGTTCGGTTACAACGAAGATCCCATCGTTTCGTCCGACGTTATCGGAATGAGATACGGTTCGCTGTTCGATGCAACGCAGACGATGGTATCCAAGATAGGCGACGATCTTTATCAAGTGCAAGTCGTTTCCTGGTACGACAACGAAAATTCGTATACCAGCCAAATGGTCCGTACTATCAAATATTTCGCCGAACTGCAATAGATTATATGCAATACAAAACGGTTCTTTCGAAAGGGAGAACCGTTTTTTCGTGCGGATTTGCGGAACGAACGGATCAAACTATCAAAACGCGGTCTGCCATACTGTGATCGCGGCAGCCGACATTACCGCCGCCAGCGTATAGACGATAAACGCGATAAAACAGATCTTGTCGCGCTTGAACAAAAAGGCGACAGGCGCGGCAGTTGCGGCGCAAACAAGCGAAAATATCGTCATCGGTACTACTATAAGTGTTGCGTCGGGTGCTTTGATTGCAGCGCACATGCATATAAGACTTACCGCCGACATTACCGTTATAAGCGCCGATGTTATCAACATGCATATCGGAATGAATTTTTTCATTGTGTTTATTGTAACATAAATATGGGCGGCTGTACAGTATATTCGAAGCAGAACGGATAAAAATCCGTGAATATACTTGATTTATAAAACGCCGTATGGTAAAATGTCATCATGAAAAAAGCAGTTTGTATATTGGGGATAACCGCGGCTTGTTTTACTCTTTTCGCGTGCGGTAAAGGCGACGTAACAACGCCCGACGGCGGAAGTAACGACATCAAGATTACATTCGATGCCGGAGACGGAGTATTTTCGAACGGCAAGACCAGCGTTACGGTCACGGCAGACGGCAACGGAACTGTCGATTTCGACGAACAGTCTGTCAAAGACGGTCACGCTTTTATCGGGTGGTATAACGGCAGCGTTCGGTTCGACGGATCGGGCACATATACGAAAGACGGAACGTTTACCGCGAAATATGTCTCGGGCAATACCGATGAAGTATATACGGCGTTATTCGGTGAAAATTCGACGGTCTCTATCGATATAAATATGTCCGACGGGGAATGGAAAAAGCTTAATAGGGATTACGTCGTTTTCAACGAAAAAGGCAGCAAATCGCCGATTTACCGTTTGGCGGACAGCGTTACGGTAGGGATCGACGGCGGCGACGGAATGCTGTATTATTATTACGAAGAAGTGGGTGTACGAATGAAGGGCAATACGTCGCGGCACGAATTTTACAACGATGACGGCTTTTACGATAATATCCATATGAAGCTGTCGTTTAAGCAGACGTTCGACGATCCCGAAGACGGATATACGAGCGACGAATTGAAGGTTTGGGCGGATGACAGATCGCGGCAGGCGCGCAAGGATCGCCGGCTTGCCGGAATGGATAAGGTGGATATCAAATTTAATTCGACTGCAGACGAATCGTATGTACGTGAATTGTACGCAATGAAGATGTTCCGCGATAACGGGGTGGCTGCGCCGAATGTTACGCTGTGTTCCGTTACCGCGCTCGAAAAGAACGAGAACAAACGGAATCTGGGCGTGTACAGATTGCATGAGCCTATAGACGAAGCGTTTATCGCGCGAAATTTCGGAGAAGAAGATCCAGGCGATCTTTGGAAATGCACTTATACCAAGACGGGACCTGCCGATTTGACGAATTACGATCTCGATTCGAGGATGGGTGTCGAAGACGAAATGAAAGGCGAGTTTTACACTTACGACAAAAAGACAAACAAAAAGAAAGACAAAATAACGGGCTTACGCGACTTTACGTCAATGCGCAATTTTATAGCGGCGGTCGGCAGCGGCGACGCCGATTATCCGTCGATATTGGATACCGACGGATTCGCAAAGTTCGAAGCCGTAAACTACCTGTTGGGCAATCCCGATTGTATCCGCAACAATTATAACAATTATTATATTTACTTCCGCAAGTCGGACGGAAAAGCCGTTATAATACCTTACGATTACGACCGCTGTCTGGGGATAACAAAAGATTGGGACCCCACAGGGAATGCCTGTATGACTTTGCAGCCGTACACAAGGCAGATAGCGGCAAACGGCGGCAGTCAAAACGATCCGATTTACAGAGCGCTTATCTGCAAGGGCGCGCCGACAAATTCCGGTTCCGTGTTAATGAAATTCCGGGATGATCTTATTTCGCTTGCCGCAGAAACGGATAGGTTTACCGAGGCGTCTTTCAATGCTTATAAAGACAACTACAAGCAACGTTATTCTTCATTCACGGCGGATGCGCTTTCAACAAATAATACGGCGTTCGATTCGCATGATACGGGTAATGTTTCCGTCGGCAGGTATATGTCTGCAAAACGGGAAACTCTTGCGGAAAATATCGATAATTACTATGCTTGACGCATTATGCCGAAATGAATAAATTTTTGTGCGGACTTGTATCGGATATGCTGTCCGCCGTTTTACTTAAGTTTAAAAAAGTTGACAAACCCGAATCGCAGAGTGTATAATATACCGAAAGAGAGTCGAAACCATCGGCGGACGGTTTTGTATATCGTTCGCATAAATACAATGTTCGGCACGAAGAGGCGTAACATGATTTGTCCGCAATGCGGCTACGACATGGGAAATAAGAATAAATGTATCAGATGCGGTTACGAAAATAAAGATCTCGCAGTGGTGGATACCGCGGAAGACGGAAATAAAAACAAAAAAGAAGACATCGAAACAAAAGTGATAGATCCGTGCAACGTGTATCTTACACACCCTTACGGCTACGAAGACGATTACGGTACCGGGTTCGGTCCGTTCGGGGATCCGTTCGCGTCGCTTTTCGACGAAATGTTCGGCGATCCTATAAGCGATCTTTTGGGCGGACTTTTCGGTATAAACCTGGGCGGATCGACGCGCAGAACGGTGATACGCGAAGAAGAACCGCCCAAACGCAAGAAAAAGCAAGGACCGATAGTGGAAGTGAACGACGTCGAGATAATCGAGAACGAACCGAAAAAACACGAAAAGCAACAGCACAGCCAAAACAGCAATTCCGATCGCGCAAGCGCGACTCATAAAAATAAATTTCGGCGCAGACCCGATAGATAATTTACACTGACATAACTTAAAACCTCGTCGTAATAACGGTAATTCCCATAGGGAATATAATAAAACGCAAATAAAAAGATTTAGATATAGCATTAAGCTGTGCCTTTTCTGTACTTTTTTTCGTGGACGAACTAGGCTACTCGTAGCCTAGTGAGATATTGATATGTTTTATATTTCCCGCAAAATTCAATCAGTTGCGCTCTTTCATTTTTCGTGATATAATGATTGTACGATAAACAGTAATTTAGCGGAGAATTGTTATCAATAGCAAAATCGTAATTAAAACGGAGAAAAATTATGGAATTGAGGAGAATAGCGGTAATTAAAAAGTCCTCAAATTATAAAGAAGTAAAAGATTTGATGAAGCGAGCGTTTCCTAAAAACGAACGTATGCCTATGTGGTTGCTCAATTATTGGGCAAAAAAAGACGGTTATGATTTTTGGTCTTACTATGACGGAGAAGATTTTTGCGGCATTTGTTTTGCAGTTATAAACAAAAAAACGGTGTTTATTTGGTATCTTGCCGTAAATGACAAAATGCGTTCTTGTGGGTATGGCTCGGCGATATTAAACGACGTTAAAGAAAAATATGCGGGCTGTGAAATCACGTTAAACGTAGAGCCGTTATATACAACTGCGGATAATTACGAGCAGCGCGTAAAGAGAATTGCTTTTTACGCGCGCAATGGTTTTTTGAATACCGAGAAGATAATTAAGTTTAAGAAAGACGACTTTTTGGTGCTGTCAACCAAGAAAGATTTTGACGAGGTTACTTATAAAGAAATTTTGCGTAAACTATCTTTCGGACTTTTTAAGCCGAATTTTACACAAGAAAACAAGTAAAAT
>CAJUBY010000011.1 GCA_910585055.1 uncultured Christensenella sp.
GTATTGGCTTCGTCGAAAGCCGCAAGATCTATCATTTCGCCCGGCAGGAGATCCGTGTCGCCGCTGTTCTCCACACGGACTTTCTTTAACATCTGACGCACGATGACTTCGATATGTTTATCGTTGATATCGACGCCCTGCGAGCGGTAAACGGACTGAACTTCTTTTACTATATATTCCTGAACGTCGTTCCTGCCCTTGGTACGCAGTATATCGCCTGGATTCAACGGACCTTCGGTTATGGCGTCGCCTGTCTTTATGACCGCGCCGTTGGATATATACGGCTTGAACCGTGCGCCGTGCGGAATGGAGTACGAATCCTCGTCGCCGTCCTCGCGCTTTACTATAACGTCGCGTTTGCCGTCCTTTTCCACGATGCGAACCTTTCCGCCGTGTTCTGCAAGTACCGCGCAACCTTTGGGATTACGCGCTTCGAAAAGCTCTTCGACACGCGGAAGACCGGTCGTTATATCGTCCGCAGATGCTACGCCGCCCATGTGGAAGGTACGGAGCGTAAGCTGTGTACCCGGTTCGCCTATACTCTGCGCGGCTATTATACCTACCGCTTCGCCTATGCCGACTGGCGCTGCTGCCGCCATATCTCTGCCGTAGCATTTTGCGCAGACGCCGTGCTTGCTCTTGCAGGTAAGTACGGTCCTTATCATAACATGCGTTATGCCTGCGTCGACGATACGCCTTGCGGTCTGTTCGGTGATAAGCTCATTTACGTCTACGAGCACTTCTTTACTGTTTTTGGGATCTACGACTTTTTCCGCGCTGTATCTGCCGACCAAACGATCTTCGAGCTTTTCGATCACTTGGTTTCCGTCCATTATGGCGTAAGTGTCGATACCTTTGGGCGCTCCGTCGGGACAACAGTCTTCTTCCCTGACTATTACGTCCTGCGCGACGTCTACGAGCCTACGCGTAAGATAACCGGAGTCAGCCGTTTTAAGAGCTGTATCGGCAAGACCTTTACGTCCGCCGTGTGTGGAAATAAAGTATTCCAAAACGGTCATGCCTTCGCGGAACGAGCTACGGATAGGAACGTCGAGCGTCTTACCCTGAGGGTTACGCATAAGTCCGCGCATACCCGAAAGCTGGCTTATCTGCTTCATGTTACCGCGCGCGCCCGAAGTCGCCATCATGTTGATCGGGTTATATGCATCGAGCGTTTTCTGAAGCGCCGCCGTAACCTGATCGTTGGCTTTGTTCCATATATTGACGACCGAATTGTAGCGTTCGTCTTCGGTAACGAAACCGCGATCGTACAGTTTGTCGATCTTAACGACTTCCGCTTCGGCGTCGTCGAGTATCTTGTATTTTTCCTGAGGTATATGCATATCGAATACAGATGTGGTTATCGATCCGATAGTCGCATACTTGTATCCCATATCCTTTATAGCGTCCAAAACTTCGACGGTCACGGATGCGCCCTTCTTTTTGAACGTCGTGTTAACGATGCTCTTTATAACATCCTTGCTTACGCAGAAGTTTATTTCCGGCTCAAACATCTTATCGTAACTGTCGCGTACGACGTATCCGAGATCCTGCGGAATAGGTTCGTTGAATATAAGCCTGCCGACGGTAGTCGAAACAACGTGCCGGTAATTTTTTCCGTCTGCGGACACGGCGTTTGCAGGCACCGCGATGCCGCTGTTTTTAATGAAGTCGACGGGTTTTTCGATACGAACGTTTATCTTGGTCTGAAGTTCGATCTCCTTATTGAAGTACGCCATTTTGGCTTCGTCGGGATCCGCGAACGTCATATTTTCGCCCTTCGATCCGGGTTTATCCATGGTAAGATAATAACTGCCCATTACCATGTCTAGCGTCGGCGAACATACCGGCGCGCCGTCCGAAAGCTTTAATATATTGTTGGGCGCAAGCATAAGCACGCGCGCTTCGACCTGCGCTTCCACAGACAGCGGAACGTGTATAGCCATCTGGTCGCCGTCGAAGTCGGCGTTGAACGCGCCGCACGCGAGCGGATGGAGCTTAATCGCTCTGCCGTCGACGAGCACCGGTTCGAAAGCCTGAATACCGAGTCTGTGCAGGGTCGGAGCACGGTTCAAAAGCACGGGGTGATCTTTTATCACCTTTTCGAGCACGTTCCACACATCCGCATCGGCGCGCTCGGCAATGCGCTTCGCCGTCTTCGCGTTATGTGTTTTGCCCTGCGCAACAAGTTCTTTTATAACAAAAGGTTTAAACAGTTCGAGCGCCATTTCTTTAGGCACGCCGCACTGATAAAACTTAAGTTCCGGACCTACGACAATAACCGAACGTCCCGAATAGTCTACGCGTTTACCCAAAAGGTTTTGACGGAATCTACCTTGCTTACCGCGCAACAATCCCGAAAGACTTTTGAGTTCGCGGTTGGACGCACCGGATATAGCCTTGCCGCGTCTGCCGTTGTCGATAAGCGAGTCTACGGCTTCCTGGAGCATACGTTTTTCGTTGCGTATTATTATGTCGGGCGCGCCCAACTCCATAAGCCTGCGCAGACGGTTGTTGCGGTTGATGACTCTGCGATACAAGTCGTTAAGGTCGCTCGTCGCAAACCGACCGCCGTCCAACGGCACCATGGGTCGAAGTTCGGGAGGAAGTACGGGAAGTACGTCGAGCACCATCCACGACGGTTCCGCACCCGACTTTAAAAATGCGTCGAGTATATCCAGACGTTTTATGGCGCGGAGTTTTTTCTGCCCCGAGGATTTTTCCACGGTCTCGCGCATTTTTTCGTACTCTTCCTTGACGTTTATGTCTTTGAGCAGCTGACGGATCGCTTCCGCGCCCATTCCAACCTTAAACGCCTTGGGACCGTACTGTTCCTGATACTGACGAAGCTTGTCGTCGGTGATTATCTCTTTGTATTGAAGATCGGTGATTCCCGGATCGAGAACTATATAGTTTACGAAATATACTACCTGCTCGAGTTGTTTCAACTGCAGATCGAGTATAAGACCTATACGGCTGGGTACACCGCGGAAATACCAAATATGCGTTACGGGCGCGGCAAGCTCGATGTGCCCCATACGTTCCCTGCGCACTTTGCTCGTCGTTACTTCCACGCCGCACTTATCGCAGATAACGCCTTTGTAACGTATGCGTTTGTATTTGCCGCAATAACATTCCCAATCCTTGGTCGGTCCGAAAATGCGTTCGGAAAACAAACCGTCCTTTTCGGGTTTCTGAGTGCGATAGTTTATTGTTTCAGGCTTGGTAACTTCGCCGTACGACCACTCGCGGATCTTATCCGGACTGGCCAACTGAATTTGCATCGAATCGAAATTGTTAAGTTCAAACATACCGCCGCTCCTTTAATCTTCCTTATCGTCGTCGAAGTCGTCTTCGATATCCGCAAACGGATCGTCGATCTCGATTTCTTCGTTAAACAGGCTGCCGGACTGCTCGTCGCTTTCTTCTTCGTCTTCCAGTCCACCGAGAATATCCGTTTCCATTTCTATATCGTCGCCTTCGCCGAACAGCGAGCTGTCGTAATGCTTGGGCGTAGGTTCGTTGTCGTAAAGCACGGGATCGTCGTCCATGAGTTCCTTTATCCCGATCTCTTCCTTGTCCTCGGTTAGTACCTTTACGTCGAGCGCAAGCGCCTGCAATTCCTTGATAAGCACCTTAAACGATTCGGGTATACCCGGCTCGGAAACGTCCATACCGCGGATAATGCTGTCGTACGTTTTGGATCGTCCCGTAATATCGTCCGACTTGACCGTCATTATTTCCTGTAGCACATTTGCGGCGCCGTAAGCGTACAGCGCCCAAACTTCCATTTCTCCGAAACGTTGACCGCCGTTCTGCGCCTTACCGCCGAGCGGCTGTTGGGTAACAAGCGAATACGGACCGGTAGAACGTGCGTGCATCTTGTCGTCGACAAGGTGAATAAGCTTCAGCATATACATATATCCGACCGTCGCGCGGTTTTCGAACGGTTCGCCCGTCCTGCCGTCGTACATCTGTATCTTTCCGTCCACTTCGCCGTCGGGAGAAACGTATCCGTTATCTGCTAACAGCTTTTGTATATCCGATTCTATCGCGCCGTCGAATACCGGCGTAGCGACATTCCAACCCAAAGCCTTTGCAACAAGCCCCAAATGAACTTCCAAGACCTGACCTATATTCATACGGCTGGGAACGCCGAGCGGATTCAATACTATCTGCAACGGCGTACCGTCCGCCATGAACGGCATATCTTCTTCCGGCAGAACTCTGGAAATAACGCCTTTGTTACCGTGACGCCCGGCCATTTTGTCGCCGACCGATATCTTGCGCTTCTGCGCTATATATACACGGACAAGCTTATTTACACCCGGCTTCATTTCGTCGCGGTTGGCACGGGTAAACACTTTTACGTCTACCACTATACCGCCTTCACCGTGCGGAACTTTAAGCGACGTATCGCGGACTTCTCGCGCTTTGTCGCCGAATATCGCACGGAGCAAACGTTCTTCCGGAGTAAGGTCGGTCTCGCCCTTGGGCGTTACTTTACCGACGAGTATGTCGCCAGAATCTACCTCCGCGCCGATACGGATTATACCGTCGTCGTCGAGATTTTTAAGCGCTTCCGGACTTACGTTGGGAATATCGCGCGTTATCTCTTCCGCACCGAGCTTGGTGTCGCGCGCCTCGGTTTCGTGTTTGTTGATATGGATGGACGTAAACACGTCGTCCTTTGCGATACGTTCGCTTATAAGGATAGCGTCTTCGTAGTTGTATCCTTCCCAGCCCATAAATCCGACAAGCACGTTTTTACCGAGTGCAAGCTCCGCCTGCGACGTGGAATGCCCGTCGGCAAGTACCTGACCTTTCGTAACGCGGTCGCCTTTTGCGACGATCGCGCGTTGGTTGATACACGTGCCTTGGTTGGAACCGACAAACTTTTTGAGTATATACATCTGGCGATTGCCGCCGTCTTCGTTTACTATGATACGGTCGGCGTCCACGTAGTCCACCGTACCGGACGCGCGCGCTATGACCATAACGCCGGAATCGTACGCTATCTTATGCTCGATACCCGTTCCGACGATAGGCGCTTCGGTACGCAAAAGCGGAACAGCCTGACGCTGCATGTTGGACGCCATAAGCGCACGGTGCGAGTCGTCGTTTTCGAGGAACGGTATGAGCGCCGTAGCGACGGAAACCATCTGCCGCGGCGATACGTCGATGTAATCTATACGGTCGCGCGAAACCTCTCCTATAAGATCGCGGTAACGCATCATGACACGCTCTTTGGCAAAACGGTTGTTTTCGTCGAGCGGTTCGCTCGCCTGAGCTATCATATAACGGTCTTCTTCGTCCGCCGGCAGATAGTCTACTATGTCCGTAACGGTGTGTGTCGCCTTGTCCACTCTGCGGTACGGCGCTTCGATATAGCCGTATTCGTTGATACGCGCATAACTCGAAAGCGACGATATAAGACCTATATTCTGACCTTCGGGCGTTTCTATAGGGCACATACGCGAATAGTGCGTGTAATGAACGTCACGCACTTCGAAAGTTACGTGTTCGCGGTTGAGACCGCCGGGTCCCAAGGCGGACAGCTTGCGACGGTGCGTAAGCTCCGCGATGGGGTTTGTTTCGTCCATGAACTGCGAAAGTTGCGACGAACCGAAAAATTCCTTTATCGCGCTGGACACCGGACGCACGTTTATCAATGTCTGTGCGGTTATGTCCGATTCGGTCTGTATTTGCATACGCTCGCGCACAACGCGTTCCAAACGCGACATACCTATACGGAACTGGTTTTGCAGCAATTCGCCAACGCTGCGCACTCTGCGGTTGCCCAGGTGGTCGATGTTGTCACACGAACCGAAACCGCGGTGCAAGCCCATTATATAATTGACAGTCGCGATAACGTCTTCCACTACGATATTTTTGACTATAAGATCGTCGATATGTTTGGAGCAAAGTTCCGCAAGTTTTTCGCGGTTGCCGTCCGCTTCGTCCATAAGACGTTTGAGTTCGGGATAGTAAACCATCTCGTTTATGCCGATCGACTTCGGATCGACGTCGATATAACCGGCAAGATCAACGTGGTTGTTGCCTATTATATTGAACTCTTTGCCGTCGTCGGCGATCACCCATATCTCGTTGATACCGGCGTTTTGTATAGTAACGGCAAGCTCTTCGGTCAAAACGTCAGCGGACGTGTGGGTCTGCTTGTTTTCGGCACGGGCGTATACCACGCCGTTTTCGTCTATGACGTCGCGCGCCACTCTGTATCCGTCCACACGGTAGCGGAGAGCCATTTTTTTGTTGTATTTATACCTGCCGACACGCGAAAGATCGTACTTGCGGCGGTCAAAGAACATTCCGTAAATAAACGATTTGATAGAGTCTATGGTAGGAGTTTCGCCGCTGCGCAGCTTGTGGTTCAGTTCCAAAAGCGCGCGCTCTTCGGTAAGCTCGTGCTTGTCCTCTTTGTCGCCGTAACGCGCGCACGTTACTTCTATCATAGGATCGTTGTCGAATATCTTTTTAAGCGCTTCTTCGGTTCCGAATCCGCTTTCGGTGACAGCCGACAAACAACTCAAAAGAACGGTCGCAAGCACCTTTTTCTGACGATCGACGCGCACCCACAGTACACCGGCCGAATCCTCTTCGAATTCCAGCCACGCGCCGCGCGACGGAATGTTCTGCGCGCTGTAATGCGCCTGTCCGGTCTTGACGTCCTTTTTGTAATCGAAGTATGCGCCGGGCGAGCGTACGAGCTGGCTTATAACGACACGCTCCGCACCGTTGATTATAAAAGAACCCGTCGGGGTCATGCGCGGCATATCGCCCATATACACTTCGCTGCGAGTGCTTTCGTCGGTCTCGCAGTTGTGCAGTCTGACCTTTACATACAGCGGAACCGCAAACGTTGCGTCACGGTCCTTGCACTCTTTTTCGGTATAATTGCGTTTTTGGCTGTTTCCCTCGCGGTACCCGAGATAATAATCCTCGAAAAACAGTTCCACGCGGTTGGAATAATCGGTGATCGGCGAAAAATCACGTAAAACCTCGCGAATTCCGTTATCGATAAAATCGTTGTAAGACTTTTTCTGCACTTCGACCAAGTCCGGCATGTCTATAACTTCGTGGATCTGCGCAAAAGACATGCGCTCCGTATTGCCGTATTTAACCTTGGAAATCTTTCTGTCAGTCATACAAACTCCTATAATAAGGTTATTAGTGATATCAATCGACCGGATATGCCGGTAAAAATAAATAAATTCGGAATATCAAACGCGCAAAAACGGAGCGGATATCTTCCGCACCGCGAAAAACGTCGTTTTAAATCAGAACCGTGATAGACAACCGAATCTGCACTCTTTGTCCTTTAATTACGCCGTACACCCAAAACGGCATACTACGCATTATGTAATTCTATCACAAAATGTCAACACTGTCAAACATATAGACTGTATATTTTTAAAATTTTTTTAAAAATATACAGAAAAATAGCGTGGCCATAGCTTACGGCGACTTATCTACATAACGGCACGCAAAAAGCCGACTGTTCAAGCCGGCTTTTTGCGGTGAAATTTACTTATAACAACGCTTTACTCGCCGGATTCTGCTTTTCCGTAGGAGCTGTCTGCATTCGTCCCGTCGGATTCGGAACCGCCTCCGTAAGTGTCTGCCGCGTCCGATCCGCCGTCGTCCGCTTTACCGTCGCCGTTCCGCTTACCCGATCTTTTCTTTTTGGAATATAAAACGGCAAACACGGCGCCGCCGGCGACAAGCGCCGCGGCAGGTATCCCTATGCCCAGCCCGAGAGCCAGACCGTTAGTATCGCCGCCTTCGGTCTTACCGTCGGAAACAGGCTTAAAATCTTTGAATATAATGTCGTTGAATCCGTACAGCGCTTTATCGGTCAGATCCCCGACCATTATCAAAGTCGAAAGAGGTTCGACAGTGACCGTACTGCCTTTAAACACCGACAAAGCCTGCGTCGACGCATGTTTGCCGTTAACGATAACGTCGTATTCACCTTGCGGCACGGAAACTTGGCGCGCGGAAGTGTTTGTATTGAACAAAACTACGGCAAACGACATACTGTCGGGATCTTTGACCATATACGACGCTATTCCGTCGCCGTTGGTGCCGTCGATAAAGAATAGGTTTTGCTTTAAAACCGAACGCGAAGATATACGGAACTGCGGATACGACTTTTTGACTGCGATCATACCTTTGTAGAAATCAACTGTTTCCCTGTTTTCATCCAACAGGTCCCAGTTCACAGCGTTTACCGAGTCCGGAGATTTGTACGAATTGTCGGAAAAGATATATTCCGGGTCGGTATTCCATGCGTACGGTCTGTTGTCGTATTCGGAGTTTTCGTACATACCGGTATCTTTGTTGAATGTAGCCGGTGTCGGCTTACTGCGCAGCATTTCTTCGCCGGCAAGGAAAAAGCTTGCCCCCTGACTTGTCAATACAGACGCCGCAGCCATACGGTACATAGCTTTTACCGACTCGGCATCGGTCGACGCAGGCACGGACACGTTCATTTTATCCCAGAGTGTGGAATTGTCGTGTGCCGAAATGTAATTTACGTTTTGCGTTGGATTTAACGCGAACGACGATTTTTGCAATATGGAATATTTCGTATAAACGTTGGTGCCTCCCGCGGCGCCGACGTACACAGCCGCTTCTCGGCCTTTAAGACCGGTCATGAATCCGCGCTCGGCAATGTCGAAAACACCGCCTTTCAATCCGTCACGCAGTATGTCGTCGAACACCGCTATATTCGGCATCTTTTGAGCATTCGCCATTTTTGCTTGATCCGATGCAGGCAAACCGTTGGAACCGGCATCCCAGCCCTCGCCGTAGATCATTACGTCGGGATTGATCTTCGAAAGCTCGGCGTAGATCGCATTCATTGTATCGATATCGTGAAGTCCCATAAGATCGAAACGGAACCCGTCTATCTTATATTCCTCCGTCCAATATTTGACGGAATCTATCATGAACTTACGGAACATAAACCGCTCGGACGCGGTCTCGTTTCCGCAGCCGGAACCGTTTAAAAATTTACCGTCCGCATTTGTACGGAAATAATATCCGGGAACGAGCGCCTCGAAGTTAGACGACGGAGCGCTGCTTACATGGTTGTAAACGACGTCCATTATTACCTGAATGCCGGCGTTGTGCAGCGCCATGACCATTTTCTTCATTTCGACGACGCGCGCACTGCCGTCGGCAGGGTCTGACGAATACGATCCTTCCGGCATGTTGTAATTGAGCGGATCGTATCCCCAATTATATTCGCCCATTTTGTTATAAGTCGCACGCGTAAAGTTTTCGTCCACAGACGCAAAATCGAACAGCGGCTGAAAATGCACCTGTGTCACGCCCAGCTCTTTTATATGGTCCAACGCCGTCGCCTGACCTTTGCCGTTAACCGTGCCGGTTTCGGTAAGCCCCAAAAACTTGCCGCGGTTGGCTACGCTTACGCCCGAACTTTCGTGTATAGTCAGATCGCGCAGCTGCGCCTCGTAGATGACCGCGGCCGACATGGCTTTTGCCGTCGAACCGTAATCGGGTATACTGTGTTTCGATGGATCGTTCCAACCGTCCGGATCGGTAGTATCAAGATCGATTATCATTCCTCGCCCGCCGTTTCTGCCGCCGCTACGCGCGTACGGATCAACGATCTCGGTAACGGAGCTGCCGATACCCACCGAATAAGTGTAATATTTGCCGTTAAGATCACCTGCGACTTCAGCCGTCCAAACGCCTTTTTCGCCCAAAACCATACCGTGTTTTTGCGCGGAGATATCGTCCGTGTCGCCGTTTGCGTAAATATTAAGCGTTACCTCGCTTGCTATCGGCGACCATACGCGGAAAGTGCTCTTCTCCGGAGTGTATTCGACACCGAGCGATCCGTCGTAACCGTAAGCGGACGTAAATTCATCTATATCGTATAACGAAGTTTTGGCAACTTCCTTGGGCGAAAAGTTTACTTCTTTATCGAACGGTTCCGCTATGTCGTAAATCGTATAGGTTTTGGCAAAGTCGAAATCCACAGTCAAGTCGATATAAGCATACGCTTTATCCGCCGTCTGTTCTGTCACTTCGAGCCTGCCGCATTCCGTATCGTTTTCGTCCCTCAAAACAAAAAGCGACGATGTCGTTATCTTTTGAGACGTAGTAAAATATACGGTCTCGAAGTCCTCGAAGCTTGCCTGCAAGATCTTTATAGACATCGCGTCCTCCACCGTATAATATACGGTCTCTATGTCCTGAACGATGTAGACGGTAACGGCATTGTCCTTTATTTTGCTGCCGTCCACATGCATATCCGCAGTCTGATCGCTCCACTTATCTCCGCCCTGACGCACTATAACGCCTATAGCCTTTGCTAGTGCCGTATCCACGCTATCGACGACGGTCGTCATGGTCTTCCACTTTTTGCCTTCGTATCCGGGAAATTCGACAGTACCGGCATTAAAATCATGGTCGTTTAAAGCGCCGTCGCCGGCAGGCATTGCCCAGATCCACATATCGTAATCCGCGTAATCGCCTTTCGGACGGTAATAATTTACGGTAAGCGTAACGCTTTCGCCTGTCACTGCGCTTGCCGACACGCCGTTTTTACCGCTTACGGTCTTGTCGTTCTTTACCGATTCGGCATCCGCAGCCGCTGCTCCGCCCAAAGGGATCGACAGCACGACCAATAGCGCGGTCAAAAACCATATCAACAGCACTTTCGGCATATGTAATGCGGCATATCTTTTAAAACTCATAATTTCGTCTCCTTACCCTTTGACACGTACGCTTTCCGCGGTTTTTTTAAGCACCGCAACAGTGCCGGCGGAAAGATTCAGTTTTTTCGATCCGCTCATAAACGATACATTTCCGCCGTTCGCCTTGAGCATCCCGACTATCTTGTACCCGTCCAGAACGGACGCGTCGATCGATACCGACTTATCGCCTATATTATCGACTATGATCACTTCTTCTTCGCCCCATTTCAGCGAGTACGCCGCCACCGTTTTATTCAAAGCGTTGACTTCGGAAAGGTTGCTGTTTTGGTCGAGACCGCTATCTGCGTTCACCTGCGACATCAACTGCAATTTGCCCGAAGCGGATACGGCATACGGCGTCATCGTTCCTCGTCCTATCTCGGGGAAACGGTTGCGCAGTTTGATCGCCTGTCTGTAATACGACAATACCGAATCTTTGTCGTCCGTCTGATCTTTGACAGAACCCAACACCTGCTGTCCTTTGAAATTTGCGCCGTCGGGCTGTTGTATTTCGCCGTGCTCGCCGTCGCCCCAATTAAACGGCAGTCTGCGATTGGGATCGCTGCCGCTGCCTGCCGCGCCTATCTCTTCGCCGTAATATATATAAGGATTGCCGGGCATAAGCAAATACAGCCCGGCGGCTTTTTTGATTCGTACCGGGTCGTAGCGCATAGAGCCTGCGGAACGGTCGGAATCGTGGTTAGACAGAAAATTGGACATAAGCGCATATGACGATGTGTTGTCTATGACCGTCTGATGCGCTGCGATATTGGATACAAGCCCGGCGCCGCCGCGCTGCGACGTACCGTTAACTGCCGTTGCGTAACTGCCGCTGTAAGTAAAGTTGAAATTCGTCATGCCGGTCTCGTAAAACTTTTCTATAGCCGTCGCACTGCCCCAGACCTCGCCTACATTGTAGCAGTATCTTTCTATGCCGTCGCCTTCTTTACCGTAGACCTGCGCGCCCTTTTCGTTACAGTAATCGTTGAACCACGTCCAAAACTCTATATTTTCATTATCCAAGCTGTTACCGCTGTCGCCGTAAGCATACGGTACCGCATCCAAACGGAACGATCTGACTCCGTGATCTTCCACCCAAAAATCCACGGTTTCCGTGATATGCGCACGGACGTCGGCATTATCCAAATTGAGATCGGGCATTGCCGAATCGAAATTACCGAGATACCAGTAATCGGTCGTTCCCGATATTTGATACCATTTTTCGCCCGGGCGAGAATCGGCGCGCACTATATTGTATCGTGCCATATCCGGATCGGTCTCGGGATCGTAACCGCGCTTAGCGGCGCGTTCCGCACTCTTGAACCAGGCGTGCTGCGAAGAAGAATGGTTGAGCACCAGATCGATCTGCAACCATATGCCGCGATCGTTACACGCAGATACAAGCTCGTCGAAGTCCCCGATCGTACCGTAACGCGGATTTACGCTCATGTAGTCTATCACGTCGTAACCGTGATACGAAGGAGAATTCTGTATAGGCATGAGCCAGATCCCGTTTATACCGAGATCGGTATCGGTAGTATCGTCACCGTCGTTAAGATAATCGAGGTTATCGATAAGACCGCGCAAATCGCCTATCCCGTCGCCGTTGCCGTCGGCGAAAGACCTTACGAATATCTCGTAATAAGTTCTGCAATGATCCTGCGGAATATTGTAAGCGGAATCGGTGTTTCCCAACATATTCGTTCCGTCGGTACTTTCACCGCCGCCGCACCCGACAAGCGGCATCGTTACAAGTACCGCCGCCGACAGGATAGCCGAAATTTTTTTGAGTTTCATAACTCCCTCACATTTTAAATAATAAGCGGATTGTTGGGCATACATCGCACAGCCGTATGCCTAGATATAAATTTACAAGTCTAACCTTTGGCTGCGCCGCCGGTGATACCTGCCACGTAAAACCTTTGCATAAGCAGGAACAGAAGAACAATGGGGATCGAGATCAACACGCCGCCTGCGCAGAACCGCGTAAACATAGTTACCTGCAACGTGTTTTCGGACACCCAGCGCCTGAGCCCGACTGCTACCGTATAATTTTTGGAAGAACCCAAAAATACGCTTGCCATAATGTAGTCGCACCAAGGGCTTATAAACGTAGTCAATATCGTATATACGATTATAGGTTTGCTGAGCGGAATTATCATCTGCCAGAATATGCGGTTTTTGGTAGCCCCGTCAATTCGCGCGGCTTCGTCTATCGCCATGGGAACGGTATCGAAAAATCCTTTTACTATATAATATCCCGTACCCGATCCAAGCGAGTATGCCAGCATCAACCCGATAAGATTATCGTTCAATTCGAAAGCGCCGAAAATGTAATAAAGCGCGATGAGCGACATAAATCCCGGAAACAGTCCCAGCAAAAGCGAAATGTTCATCAGCAGTTTACGCGTCTTAAAACGCAGCCGCGAAAGCGCATACGAAACCATAAGCACAAACAATGTGGAGATCACGCACGAACCTGCGGCCACAAACAGCGTATTCAGCACCCATCTGCCGTAAGGATAATTTTTATCGGTGAACAGCAGTTTAAAGTTGTCCATCGTAAATTTCGTAGGAAACACGGTTGCGGACGCCATACCGGTATTTGTGTCGAACGCGCGCATTATCATCCACAGCAGCGGAAACAGCCAAATGACGACCATGACCGACAGCACGATGTATATTACCGTATCGGACAAGATACGTTTCGATCTTAAGCCCATCATTGGAAAGTGTCCTCCTGTTTGTTGGATTTCGAACTGTTAAATACGATCAGCGCAAAGAAACTTGTTATTATAAACGTAAACAAGCCTATTACCGCACCGTTGCCGAACTGCGGTTCGTTTTTGTTTATAGTCAGTCTGTACAGCCACGTTATAAGAAGATCGGTCGTATAATGTATCGATCCGGTGGACGTTGCTACTCTCGGTTCGCCGCCCGTCAAGAAGAAAATTACGTTAAAGTTGTTTATATTGCCCGTAAACGTAGTGATAAGCTGCGGACCCATAACAAACATGATATAAGGGAAAGTTATCGAGATAAATCTCCGCAACGGTCCTGCGCCGTCGATACGGCTCGACTCGTAAAGTTCCGAAGGTATATTCATCAGTATCCCGGACGTCGCAAGCATAGTGTACGGCATTCCGCGCCACATATTTATAATGATTATCATAGTGCGCGCCATTGTCGTATTTAACGTGGTGCTGCCCAGCCAATCGATGTTAACGTCCAAATGGAACCACTGCTGCAGTATCTGATTGAATGCACCCGTCAAACTTTTTGTGGGATTGTAACCGAAAAATTTGCTCATCATCAGCAACGTTACGAAATCGGGCACCGCGATAACTATAATAAAACACGTTCGCCAAAAAGCCTTCATTTTGATCGACTTTTTGTTTATCATCATCGCAAGGAACATGCCGAAAAAGAAGTTTGTAAACGTCGCAAAAAACGCCCATATAAGCGTCCAGCCGAGTATCCGCCATATAATCGATCCGTAAGATTTGCCGAATACATTTACAAAGTTGTCAAACCCGACCCAGCCGAACAGTTTTGCCGGAGGTCGGTGAAATCCGTCGTAGTTGGTAAAAGCTACCAGAATGTTACATAACAAAGGCAATACCGTTATAAGCAAAATACCTATTATCGGTAAAGCCAAAACCGTAACCTGATATCCGTCGTTGAGCGCGTAATTAAGTTGCTGTTTAAATCCGTCCAAAGTCTTGCCGCTTTCGACAGTCTTTTGCGTTTCGTACGCTATCTTGGTGTTCTTTACGTACATATACACAAAAAATAACGTAAGCAATATCGTCATTACGCTGAATATCAATATTATAAGCGAGTTGTCCACAACGATATAACCCAGTCCGCTCGGTCTGCGTGTTGTCGCAACTTCGCCCAATGTAAACCGAGTATCCGCGCCGCCTACGGGCGTGGACACCAGCTTGGAAATATTCGGCACGCCTATAAAAATCATAAATACGGCATATAAAGCTTCTACAGCAAACCACAGCAGACCCTTGGCTGTCTGCCGTTTACGCGTAAATCCGAACGCTCCCATAAAAAGATACGAAAGCCTGGTACGCCAATCGCCTTTTTTAAATCTGTACCACAGCCCTTGAAATCCAAGTCCTATCGCAACAAAAAAACCTGCTACCTTTCGCGGCACGGCTTTTATCACCGACCACAGCATCAAGCCGACGTTCCTTATATAATTCCAGACAGCAAGAAACAATTTTTGATACCACGGACGGTTGTACTGTTTCCACGTGGGTACGGTGTTGCCTTTAGCCATAAATATTCTCCCCGTTCAGCATAATAAAAACAATCTGCCGAGCCGAAAAGACTCGGCAGAATTGTTTTTAACACCCATATTCGATTTTTTCTTTATTCTGTCTTTTTCAAACCTGCGTCAAGCTTCTGCACTGCAGTAGACAGGTTTGCCATGGTAGTGGTTTTTGCGTATATGGCTTTCGTAAATGTTTCCAAGCTGTCCCAGAATTGCGGAGGCGTGATAAGTTGCGCTCTGCCGCCTGCGTCGTTCTGCGCAGCCAAAGCCGCGAGCATCTTATTTGCTTTTACGTTTTCGTTATTGGCGGCATTTTTGTTTGTGGGCGCTTCCTGTGTCGCATTGAAACGCGCTATCTGTCCGGCTTCGTTATTGAACCAGTCCGCAAGCGCCAGCGACGCCAGGATCGTGCTCTCCGATTTAGTGGGGTTGACGCCGCAGTATTTGGCGCCCATAAACGAACCCATCTGATAAGTTCCGTCGAACTCGCCCTGTCCTTCGACAGTAAACGTGGGCAGTTTGGCGTAACCTATACGCGATTCGGGCCAGCCCTTTTCCTCGAGCAGTTTATCCATATAGCCGTTTTCGTTTACCCATGTACCCATAACGCCGGCACACAGCTCACCCGAACCCAAGCCGACTGCTATCGAGTTGTTACCGGTGCCCATAACAAAGCTGCCGTCCTTGCCTTCGCCGAAATATTTGACGTAAGCGGATGACGCAGCTATACCCTTCGGCGTATTTACTTCCACCTTGTAATCGCTCGAAGTGTCGCCTAAGCCGACGTCCATTCCGAAAAAGAAAGTAGGCGCATAAAATCCGGTACCGTAATCGTACAGTATCTTTTTGTTTGCCGCCTTTGCTTTCGTTACCATTGTATCCAACGATTTTATATCTTCTTCCGAAAATACCTCGGTATCGTAGATAAGAAAATATCCGTTGGAGTTTACATTGGGATATCCGTATATCGATCCGTCTTTTGTAATTGGATCTATCGCACCTTCGCTGTCCCGCGACTTTACACGTGCATCGAAAGGCGCTATAAGCGGCTGCAAAAATTCGTTTTCCATCATTGTATTGATGTGGTCGCTCGCAAAGAAAAATATGTCGGCGGCTGTGGTGATGTCGGTCTGCAAAGCGGCGAGAGTATCGCCTTCGCCTTTACCCTCAAACGTGACCGACCAGTCTTTAGCTACCGGATTTTCTTTTTTGAACGTCTGCAGCAGACCTTCGTAACAAGATTTCGCTCCGTCCGAACACCATACTACAAGTTCCGCCTGTGACGGAAGTTCAATAGTATTGCCGCCTTCATCGTCGTTACGGCATGCAACAAGACCGCCGACAGCAGAAAACGCCATGGCAGAAGCAAGCATAGTCGCCAACAATTTTTTCATAATTTTCCTCCATAATGAAAAATATTATATTTAATTGTAAGATAATTTTAACACCGTGATTTGCCTTTGTCAATAGGTTTTTTTAAAAAAATCGTGATATTCTATACAAATTGCACAATTTTGTAACCTTAAAATTAGACATAATAACGATATATATGGATAATTTGCTTATTTTTGTCGAAATTTATACATATTTATTTACACATGAAAAATCACACGAGCCGATACATTCGTACAGGCGATTCGTGCCGTCGAAACAAAACTTTCAATATCCACATATACTATCGATAAACCTACCGTACCGCTGCGGCTTCAATCAAATATCCCATCGCCGCTTTTTAAGCCTAAAAGCTCGGAAAGTTTTGACAAATCGCCGTCGTTAACGGCTTCCGTATCTGTCCGTTTATAAGTAAGCAAATATATCCGCGCGGTTTTTTCCGCCGTCTCCAGCATTCCGAATGCTTCTTCTATTGTCTTTGCCGCCACGAAGATCCCCAATAAATGCGGCATTACCGTCCGATACTTCTTCATTTTAGCGACTGTTTCGGCAAACGAGCCGCCGGCGCCGCATGAGATCGGGACCGTACCGACCCCCTCCGGGAAGACCTTCAGACATTCGGCATTCGTTTTCCGAATGATGCGCGTCATTGCCGCTTCATCAAAGCCGCATATTCGGTCCATGGCGAGAACGTGAGTCGGATAACCGTGAATAACAACTCTATTGCCCGGATCCGCGGTCAGCCGCGAAACATGGCATAGCAGATGAGTCTGTAATTCTTCGGTCGGCAAACCGCCGTTTTCGAATCCCCAAAGCAGCTCCGCGACCGTTCCGTCGTTTGAGATCTTGATTATTCCCGAATATTTTTCGGGATGACTCTTAACATATTTTAGATATTTACCGCCGCTGGTAACAATAAATATCCTGCCTGCCAAAACCGAAACGTCGAACATCTCTCCGTTTCCCCACGTCAGCGGAAAAGTACGTATATACTGTTCCGTATCGAGGTATTCGGAAACGTCTTTACCGTCGAGCAAGCAACTGATACTCCCGAAACAGTTGCCTGCCATGCCCGATCCGTACATACCGAGCGCGGCTTCGCTTATTTCTTCGACGAACGGCGCGCTCAATATATCTTTGCAGGCGCGTTTTAATTCTCTGCCTGCTTTTCTTATCTCGTCCATGAATCCCATACAAACATGCTCCTTGTTTTGACCGTAGATCAACGGGATTGCGCACACGGAGATCCCGTAACGCTTACACCGATCCGTCAAATTCGACGATATACGTTACACACACCTTTTAAAGGCTTTAGCTCGTTGAACTCCACGCCGTCGCTCCGTTTGATACGGACCGCCTCGAAAAGCTCGGGGTCGGTCACGGCGAGCGCCGCGACGTAATCGTATACCGCGACCGGTGCGTTACGCGATAAGCACATTTCCTTGTAACGCGATATCATTACATCGGCAAGCGGATCGTTCATTGCGAAAGCATCGAACATAAACGCTTTGTCATGACAAGTATCCAGCGTAGCGACGGCAGTTGCGCCGTACGACATTTTTCCGAATGCGGCGACATCCATACCTTCGTTAAATTCGTACTCACCGTAATTGGGCGGTTCGACGACCGTTCCGCCCATAAGAACGGTACAAAACGGCATGTAACCCAGTTTGACGGGCAATGTACACGGACCGAGTGAAAGCACGCAATCCGAGCTCGGTACCGCGGCGGTTTTTAACTCTTCCTCATATTCCGCAAACGCCGTTACCGGAACGCGCGAGCTCTTTGCCGGCAGTACATCGCCTATCCCGTCGCTGCCGTGTATTTCTGGGATATCCGCATGATTCTGAAATATCATGCGAGTATCCACTATGCGTACTTTTTCGGGATCGGCACCGGCCGCCGCAAGCAGAGTGTGCGCGTTGCGGTACGCCGTATCGACTTTGACGTTTCCGCCTATCGGTACGATATCTATACTGCCGAACATATTCGAACGCTTTAAAATATGCAATGTTGCGATGGCGTCGTCAAGCCCGTAGTCGCAAAACATTATCAGCCTGTTATAATACAATATTTTTACGCTCCTTGATTTCTGTCTCTACTTCGACACCTACGGCGTCCAAAGCAATCCGTTATGCCGAAAATTTGGATTTAAAAGTGAACGTACCTATCGAGCCGTCGGTCTTATCGGTCGCTTCTGCAAACACGATCTCGCTTGCCGCCCGTGCCGTCAGGTTCAAAACATCCTCACCCTTTTTGCTTACGGTAAGAATGTTTATCTTACTGCTGTCGCTCGATTCGGGCGAAATACTCATAAGCTCGACCATAACTTTGTATTCCGAATTATTCATATTGTTGAATATAAGATCGCCTGTCTTTACGAACTCGCCGTTTTTATATTCAAACACTATGGTGGCGTACACTTTTACGGGGAACAGTCCCGCTGCCGTACCGGCAGTACCGGTACCCTTATCGCCGAGATAGTTCTCCATGCTCATACTGAACGTCAGCATAAGGTAATCGGACTGCGACGTAACGAGATCGGCATGATCGGACGACGGCTTTAATCTGTCGTTTGCCCATGTGCGCACTTGTGCCGCTTTGCTGCTTATATCGCCTTTAGCCAGTACGACGGTCTGCTCGACTTTTACGTCGTCCACAGACGCGATCTCCGATATGCCTTCGGCGAGATAACCGTTGAAACAGCCGTCTGCCACGGTAGATGTTCCCATCGTAAACGCAACAGCCTCTTCCCGTGTCCAACCGTGACCGTCGCGCACGTCGCTCTTTATAGGCTTGTTGAACAATATGTTTTTGCCGTCCGCGCTCGCAAAATCGGCGATATAGTTATTTTCGTTGGGTACGGCAGGATCGTATCCGTACATTCCCTGCAAAGTCTTTTTTATAGTATTCGGATCTGCGGAATCCAGCAATCCGGGTTTCATCTTAAGCGCCAAAAACGTGTAGAAATCGACTATTTCCAAACCGTTTTCGGTAAATCCGAAATACTCGGCATTCGCCGACGCCGCGGTCTCGACTGTAAGCGCATCGGAACCCAGACTGTCGTTGAGCTTTTGCATCCTATCGTACAATATAATGCCGAATTCATCCATTTGTTTTTGCATGTCGAAAGACGGCGCGAAGAATTTGACTATTTCGAGCATCGCCGGATACGTTGACTCTTTGTCCATAACGCCGGACAGACCTGCGGAAGTTTTTACATTTACGTTCAAAGCGACTCCGTAGCCGTACGGATCGTCGGCAGTGCCGCTTCCCGTCAGCCCTTCGTCCGAAAGATCGAAAACAGCCGTAACGTACAGTTTATCCGCGGATATAAGCTTTTGTATCTCCTCCGCGCCGTTCATGAGACTTGTAAGATCTATAGCCAGTCCTACGGAAAGCATATCGGTACCCGTCGTGACTCTGATTATATCGTAAGAACTTACCAGATCGTTACTCTGCATTTGTTCCAGCAACAGCGCGCCCAGCTCACCGCTTTTCATAGTAGGACGGAGCATAGCGGCGGTACGCTTATCGTGTGCCAAACCGTTTGTTCCGTCGATACGGAATTTGTCCGTACTGAAATCCGTCAAATATGCCGTCAGTTTATCGAATGTATCGATCTGCGCCGTATCGACATTGAAATAATACTTATCCGCGACTTCGCCGATAAAATCCTTATATCCTTTTTCGGTATCGATATTGGATTCCGGCATATCCGGATTATTAAGATCGCGTACAACGTTTTTGAGTTCCTGCGGCGTAACTACCGGTTCTCCGTCTTTTACAAGGACCGTGTCCGTGACGACGGTAAAAATATCGGGCATGACCAGCAGTCCCGAGCCGCCTTCCCACTCGCCCAGCGATACGTTATATTCCATGCTCTCGGACACCAGTTCTATATCTAGATTTTCGCGCAGTTTTCCGAGCATATCGTTTAACATATCGCTTATCTTTACGGATACGGAATTAAGATCCAACGACGGCACCAGCTTTTCGAGCGTCGCTATGGCGCGATCGGTGTTTTGACACGAGTTTATAATAAACTCAGTGCGGTCGCGCTGTTCCGCCGCCAAGCCCGGTGTAATATCCGCAGTCACCGTAAGCAGTATACTTTCCGGCAGAAGTCCCGATGCGAGTTTGGTCACAAGACTGTTCCCGTCGAGCGACGTAAGCACATCGTCGATATAGGCTTCTACCGCCATCAGCGCGTACTGCCTGCCGGGTACGGATCGTTTTTCGGTAAACGTAAGCGCCAAAAGTTTTAACTTAAGATCTGCGAAACCGCTGTCCGCCGCCGAGATAAGCAAATCCATTTGACCGGACAGCGCCGCAGCAAGCATGCGGTCGGTCACTCTCAGCTTTATGCCGTCCGTATCGGGCGAATCGAGCAAAGCCTCAAACGCGTCGGCATCTATCATGTTAAGCAAATCTTTGGACCCGAATCCGGTATTGCCGCCGTCTAGCGACACGCCCAGCATATCCAATATATCGGTAAGCGTCGCTTGCGTTTCGTTTTCTGCATTGAATTTATCGAAATCTATGGCATATGCCCTGCCTATCTCATTTATAAACTCACGCTCGTAATCAATGGGCGTAAGGTCGGCGCCGCCGTTTTCGATATAAACGTCTTTACCGTTCACGAGATAACGGTTTTCGTATCGAAACGGCTGCAATTTATCGAGCTGTTCGGCACGGTCGGACATCATCGCCTGTAAAACATAAATAAAATCCGATTTGGTAAGCGGGTCGGCGGTATCGCCGCCTGCCATATCCGTGACAGTCTCCAAAAGATCGAACGCTATAGTGCCGGAACCGGATAGGGTAAAGTCCATTTTGTCCGCAGCCTTCTCCAAATACGGTTTTATCTTACCGATAAAATCCGCAAGTATATCGTCCAGTTTTTTATTGTTTCCAGACATCGAAAGAATGCCGTTGATAAGCTTATCGGCACGTTTGCGCTCGGCGGCGTTCATATCGTTTATCTTTATATGCGGAGCGTCGTCGCCGTACAACGGTACGGTCATAGTTACGTATACGTTTTCGGGCAGGATAACGTCTCCGAACCAACCGAGTATACCGCTCGCCCAACCCGAGCCGGCCTTTTTCATATAATACTCTATCGCGTTGCCGGCAGCTTTCTGAAGTCCGAGCCAAAGCGTTATATCGGCGGAAGCCGCATACACGTTTTCTTCTCCGGATTCCGTCTTCGACGACTTCGCGGTAAAACGTATCTGTTTAAGCGAAACGATATTTTTCAAATCGACGACATCGCTAACGTCGCTTAACCCTTCTATCCTTCCGCCCTCGGCAAGTACGGATCTTAGCACAGTATTTACAAACGCAGCCAACTGCCTGTCGTTGAGATTAAATATATACTCGTCTTTATCCGGATACCTATTGAGCCTATCTGTATCGATATGCTCCCTGTCCATAACATTGGCTATCATATCGACGAATATATCTATCATCGAAGTTTCCGTACCGCCGTCTTCTGTACCGGTACCGTCGCCGCCTTCCGCCGCCGCATTTACGGGGTCGGAGGAACTGCTCAAATATTTTTCCAGAGCCAGAGCAAGCGCGCCGTCGAAATCCAATTCGGCGTCGTCCTCTAAAAACACGTTACGCTTGATCTCCGAATAAAACCCGTCGAGATCGCTCGCTTTATAAGGTCGTTTTACGACGTCTCCGTCATCGGTCCAATACATATCGCTTACAACGCCGAGCGTATCGCCGAGCGACATCCCGAATTCTTGACGCGTAAACTTATCTCCGAAATACCAGCCTATCCCGACTCCGACTGCCAATATCACCAGATTGACGACAAGCAAAATAAGACAGCATGTACAGCACTTGCTGCGTTTGCGCCCAAACGTCTTTTCCTGAATCGTGCCCTCGCTTCCTTGTTCGGGGACAGCAATCTTTTTTGCCATATAAAATCTCCGCACGCCGAAAAACGCCGTATTTGTATAATAATTATACTATGCACCGACGCCGTTGTCAACGTTACGGATAAAACATAATCTTATTCTAATGCAATTCTAATACGAATGTCCCATTCGCATGGAATTATATCTCGCGGCATTCGTATCCGGCGCCTTTAACAGCGGCAACGGCTTCTTTAACGTCGAAACTTCCCTCCAGTTCGGCAGTCCCGCCGTCGAGCGATACGTCGACACCCGTTACGCCTTTAACGGCTTTTAGCGCGCTCTCCACTCTGCCTACGCAGTGCATGCACATCATACCGTCGATTTTAAGTGTTTGTTTCATTTTTATTTCTCCTATTTCTATCCCACAGGAATTTGCGCCGCAGCCGTCGGCGCGTCTGTCTTTTTTATGCCGTATCTTTCTAAGTTTACGTTCCACATGCTTATCGTCGAATTTCATCACCGTAAGACGCAACGCGTTACAAACGACGAAAAGCGACGAAAAAGCCATTGCCGCAGCCGCTATCATCGGATTTAAAGCTATGTCCCACGCATACAACGCCCCGGCAGCAAGCGGTATACCTATGATATTGTAGATAAAAGCCCAAAACAGATTTTGTTTTACGTTACGCAAGCTGGCATGAGATACCGCGACGGCACGCGGTACATCGCCCAGATCGGACTTTACAAGAACTACGTCGGCAGCTTCTATAGCTACATCGGTACCGGATCCGATAGCTATCCCTATATCCGCGGCTTTAAGCGCCGGCGCATCGTTTATTCCGTCGCCGACCATTGCTGTCTTGCCGCGCGACTTTAGGCTTTCCACGATATCCAGCTTGTCTTTGGGCAGGACTTCCGAATACACCTCGTCTATACCTACTTCCGCCGCGATACGTTCCGCCTGCGCTTTGCCGTCGCCGGTCAACATCACGACCTGTGCGCCTGTGCTTTTTAACTCCGCAACGGCGCGTTTGCTCGACTCCCGTATATTGTCGTCCACAGTTATCGCGCCCAAAAGCTCGCCTCGTTTACACAGATATACGGTCTGGGGTCTTTCTTCTTCCGTCGGTTCCGCGCCGAACTGCTTTAAAAGTCCTACGTTCCCAAGCGCATATTCGACGCCGTCTACAGTACCGACTACTCCGTAACCTATTTTGTATACGCTGTTTTCGGCTGCCGTCGCATCGTTTTCCGCCGCCTGCAGTATTGCATACGCAAGCGGATGCGTCGATGTTTTTTCCAGCGCGGCGGCGATACCGATAACGGCACTTTCGTTTCCCGAAAATCCGCCGTATCCCGTGACCGATACAACGCGCGGCTTGCCTTCCGTTATCGTTGCTGTCTTATCCAGCGCAAATATACCTACGCTTTCCAACCCCTGCAAAACTTCCGCATTTTTTACCAGCACGCCGTACGCGGCAGCTCTTCCCGTACCTGCCATTACGGCAACGGGCGTCGCAAGTCCCAGCGCACACGGACAAGATATCACCAAAACCGATATCGCCATGGTAAGCGCCTGTCCTACGCTTCCCGCCGCCAGCCACACGATCAGTGTAACAAGCGAGATCGCGCAAACCGTGGGCACAAACACGGCGGATACTTTATCCGCAATTTTCTGTATCGGCGCTTTGGATCCTCCGGCATGTTCGATAAGCTCGATAATCTTGCTCAACGTGCTGTCGGATCCCACCTTTTCGGCGCGCATTTCCACCCGACCCGTAAGATTGAGAACAGCCGACGTCGCCATGTCGCCCACTGCGGTTTCAACAGGCAGCGATTCTCCGGTTATAGCTGATTTATCCAGCGTTGTCGCCCCGTCAGTGATAACACCGTCGCACGGAATATACTCGCCAGGCAAAACTATTACGGTATCACCCACCGATATCTGTTCTATTGGCACCGAAATAGGTTTCCCGTCCCTTACGACCGTAGCCGTCTGCGGACGCAGCCGCAGCAACTTATCCACTTCCGACCGCGTTTTGCCTTTTGACTTCGCTTCCAAAAACTTTCCGAGCGTAACAAGCGTGAGTATCATAGCCGCCGACTCGAAAAACAAATTACCCGTAAGCTCTGCGCCGTAATGCACACCGCCGTTGGCAACGGATGTATTTATCATGAAAAGCACGATAAGCCCGTAAATATACGATGCTCCGCTGCCTATCGACACAAGCGTATCCATATTGGGCGACCTGTGAAGTACGGACCGTATTCCGCCTACGAAAAACCGTCCGTTTATGACCAACACAGGCGCGGTAAGCACCGCCTGTATCAGCGCAAACGACGCCGGATCGACGTGCGGATCGAGCGCGCCCATAGGCAGACCGACCATATGCCCCATCGAAAAATACATCAGCGGCACAAGAAAGATCACGGACAGCAAAAACCGTATCAAAAGCGTTTTTGACAGATCGTCGGGAATAGCCCGTACGTCCGATCTTCCGCCCCCGTTACGACCGTCTTCCATAACCGATGCGCCGTATCCGGCGTTTTTTACCGCCGCGATTATAGTGTCATCGGACAGATCCGAGTCGACCGTCATACGGTTCGACAGCAAACTGACCTCGACGCTTTGTACGCCCAGCTTTTTTACCGCCTTTTCCACATGCGCGGAACAAGCCGCGCATGTCATTCCGGTCACCGAAAATTCTTTTTTCATAGTCATATTTTAACACCGATATTCTTACGTGTCAAGTATACGGCGGCAATTCCCGGTAAATTGCTATGATATATGAATTTTGACTTAAAAAGCAGACACGGCACTTTTGGCGGCGGCGCGGCATATATAAATTGATACGAGGTAAATATGGAAGATATAATAATAGCCGTCGGCGGCGCCGAATGCGGAACGTCGCCGATAATGCCGTATGTCGGAGAAAAATTCGACGGTAAATACTTTACCATGCTTACGCGCCTGCATTTGGAAACGGCGCTGCTACGCTGC
Source organism: uncultured Christensenella sp. (assembly GCA_910585055.1). GTDB lineage: Bacteria > Bacillota > Clostridia > Christensenellales > Pumilibacteraceae > Anaerocaecibacter. The sequence goes on from CAJUBY010000011.1 coordinate 25,303, forward strand.
GGATTCGACGTATTGGACAGACCCAGACCAATATCCGATCCGCAGGAAATGATAATGCAAGCCAACCGCGGCGGTGCGGAGCTGGCGGTAATAATATCGTATTCTACTTTCGGATCGGGAAAAAGCTTCAACGATTGGAACGGCTGCAAAATAAAACACGGCGGCGGACGGTTCGGCGCAAAGTCGAAAACCGCTGCGGAAGACATCTGCGCCAAAACGTATACCGTAAAAAAGTGCGAAGTCACAGCGTGCGAAAGCGGCTGGAGCGCAGCTAACTTCCCTGCCGTAGTCTGCGAATGCGGATATTTGACCAATTTCGAAGAAGCAAGACTTTTATACGATCCGGATAATTCGGTCGACATAGCCGAACATATTGCAATGGGCGTTTGCGAACACTACGGAATGCCGTATATCCCGCGCGACGACATAACGGCGTATCCGCCGCTTTGCTCTTCCGCCACCGGCAAGCGCGGCAAAAAAATAAAAATGCTGCAGGCAATGCTGTGCGCAAACGGATATTATGCCGAAACAGACGGAGTGTTCGGCAGATCGACCGATCTTGCGGTAAGATCGCTGTGCCTTAATAACGGACTGACCGAAAGCGGCGGTGTGACGGCGGCGGTTTGGCGCGATCTGCTGTTCCCCGACGTTCGCAACGCGGTCTTCGGAACGAAACACACTTCGGTCCTTTACATGCAGAGAAAATTATATTCCAAACTGTACAGGTCGCCCAAAAACGGCACTTTCGACACCGATACATTAAATGCGCTCAACGAGTTTGCGGTCGACCGCGGGTTACGCCATATAGAGCCGGGCGATGAAATACACGAACAGCTGGCAAAATCGATATCGTCTGCGAAAGGCGGCAGACCGCGACTCTTCTGAAAAGGGATAAAAGCCGAAGTTTTCCGCAAGCATTCGAACAGAGGCATACGGTCTAATATAAACAACGGCAATTTAAACTAAATGCCGACGCAATTATATCGACAATAATTTCGTCGCCGTTCCGTCTTTAAAAATTTGACACGGTGTCAGAAAAATAGTATAATGTATAAAATGAATAAGCTGTCGTAAAGAGTAACGAAATGAACGAACAAAAAAAGAAAACCACGCAGAAGATCAAATCGGCACTGACCGAAATGCTGCAATCGCGTCAAATAGATGACATAACCGCGACTGCGCTATGCGAATACGCAAAAGTAAACCGCGCTACTTTTTACTACCACTATAATTCAGTACATGATGTGCTTGCCGAAATACAGACGCAAGTGGAAAACGAATTCGTTGAGTGGGTTTCGCAATCCAACATAACCGGCAACGGCGAACCCGAAAAAAGTTTTTACGTTACTTTTTTCGAATTTGTTGCGCGCAATGCAGGGATCTGTCGAATACTGCTCGCATCGAAACGCCAATCGGAATTTCTCACTCGCGCAATGGAAGCCGGACGCACAAAAGTCTTTTCGGTCATGGGCATACTGTTCCCCCACTGTCCGCCGTCGAAGATAAATTACTATTACATGTTTGTTTCCAACGGGTTTATCGGTCTTCTCGAATACTGGCTAAACAGCGGTATGAAAGAAAGCATATCCGAGATCGCCGAGATAGGCGAACAGGTATCCAACATAGGCGTCGGGTATTTACAGTAAACATAAAAACGCTTTGTATCATATATACAAAGCGTTTTTGCTTTCTCGTATTAAAGGCGGCCCGGCTTTTATCCTACCGCTCGTTCAAGCCGCCGTCGTCGGCTTTTTCTCTTGATTTATTCAAATGCCTGCCGCACACAGCGATAAATACAATAAACGCCGCCGCGCAAATCGCAAGCGGAATGTAACAGTAAAAATCGGGCATAAATACACAAATTATCGCGCAAACCAAAAAACCGTACGCTCCTACCTGCCAATATTTTTCCGTAGCGCGTAAACCGTGCCAGTACGCCTTATTGCTATAGATAAGCTTTTGCGAATATTGCGGCGCATGCAATATCATGGGCATAAACGCGTACATCATCGACAGAAAGAACGACGCGACCAGAGTTATGAGCGCATGGATATTCATTTCGCGTATTGCGCTGCTCGCATCGAACTACATAAGTATCCCGTAGATCATAACGCTTCCCATGCACAGCGACAGCATTATACTGAAAAGCATTATCGACAGAAAATTGTTCTGCAGTTTGTTTCTCTGTTTGAGTGTGGACGATATGATTATTATAAGCGCAGGGATAACGGATGCAAGTATCAACAGCAGATTATTGTATTTGCTGAACGTATCGCCTGCCGCACCTTCCTTGGGCAGATAAAATATAGATACGAGATCGGGCAGCATGGGTAGAGACAATGCCGTCGCAAACAGCGCCAAAGCGGACACCCACAACGCCACGGTTACAAACACTTTATCGGAATCGTTAAGACCGTTTCTTTTGTTCATATCACACTCCACCGATTTTAAGATAGCTTGCCGCGTTAAGATCCAACCCTGCCGGCGGAACTCCTCCGGCTATCATATCGCGCGTCCTGACTGCGATCATCGCCGCATTGTCGGTACATAACGACATCGGCGGAAAATGTACGGTACACCCTATCTTTTCCCCGTCTGCGCACAGTTTTTCGCGCAGATAAGAGTTTGCGGAAACACCGCCTGCGGCGACTATCGTTTTTATCCCCGTTTCTTTTGCTACGGATATCGCCGTGTCCGTAAGCAATTCGACCGCAGTCTTCTGAAACGACGCGCAGACATCGTTTATATCGGGACGTTCGCCGCGCTGTTCGACATTGTGTAGATAATTTACAACAGCCGTCTTAAGTCCCGAATAACTCAATGCCCCGTCTTTACGTTTATTTTTGGGATCGATAAAAACTATGTTGGGCGTGCCCAGCTTTGCGCGTTTGTCTATCTCAGGGCCGCCCGGGTACGGCAGTCCTACGGCTCGCGCCACTTTGTCAAACGCCTCGCCTATGGCATCGTCGGAAGTCGACGCAAGCATTTTAAATTCGTTTATGCCGTTTACAAGACATACGCCGGTATGACCGCCGCTCGCCACTACAGCCAAAAACGGAGGCTTTAGTTCTGGCGCGGAAATATAGTTTGCCGCAATATGCGCTTCGATATGATTGACGGCGTAAACGGGAATCCCCAGCGAGTAAGCAAACGCCTTTGCCGCCGAGACCCCGACTAGCAGCGCCCCGACAAGTCCGGCGCCGTATGTAACGCCTACCGCATCCAGCTCGGTCTTTTTTATCCCCGCCGTATTAAGCGCTTCGTCGATAACAGGCAGCACTGCCGTCAGATGGTTGCGCGACGCGATCTCCGGCACCACGCCCCCGAATCTGCGATGAATGTCTATCTGCGACGAGATAATGTTCGACAAAAGTTTATCGCCGCACAATACTGCGGCGGAAGTTTCGTCGCACGACGTTTCTATACCCAATATTATCGGATCTTTTTTCATTTTGTTTTCAGTTGATCTTTTTGAGATAATCCAGAATAAATCCTTCTATATCTCCGTCCATGACGGACTGAATGTCCGAATTCTCGTAACCCGTCCTGTGATCTTTTACCAAAGTATAAGGCTGGAATACATATGACCTTATCTGACTGCCCCACTCGATTTTTTTGAGATCGCCTTTTATGCTTGCGGCTTTTTCCGCCGCTTCACGTTCTTTCAATTCGACAAGCTTGCTTTTAAGCATAGTCATCGCCATTTCTCGGTTTTGTGTCTGACTGCGTTCGTTCTGACACGTTACTACTATACCCGTAGGAAAATGCGTTATCCTTATAGCGGAATCGGTCTTGTTTATATGCTGACCGCCTGCGCCGCTGCTTCGGTATGTGTCGACGCGAATGTCGTCTGCGTTTATCGTAACGGTAACATCGTCTTTTATTTCCGGCATAACTTCGAGACTGGCAAAGGAAGTATGACGCCGCGCATTTGCATCGAACGGCGATATACGCACCAGCCTGTGCACGCCCATTTCCGCTTTTAAATAACCGTAGGCGTTTATTCCGCGCGCAGTAAATGTTATACTTTTTATGCCTGCTTCGTCGCCGTCCAGCCGATCCAAAACATCGACGCCGTAACCCGATCTTTCGCAGTACATTTTATACATACGGAAAAGCATGGATACCCAGTCTTGCGCTTCGGTACCGCCGGCGCCGGCATGGAGCGACAGTATCGCATCCGACTTATCGTATTCGCCGCGCAAAAGCGCCGCGATCTGCGCTTTATCCGCGTCATCGCAGAATTTAACGGTTTCAGCCGAAAGCTCTGCGGCAAGCTCGGGATCGGCTTCCGATTCCAAAAGCTCCGCCATTGTCCGAAGATCGTCCGCCGTACGGAAAAGTCTTTCGAATTTATCCAGCGTATCGTCTATATACTTCGCCTCGCTGTTTACCGCCTGCGCCGCCGACGGATCGGAATACAGATCGGGATCGTTCTGTCTTTCGGCAAGCTCCGCCCTGCGCGCCTTAAGCTTGTCGGGCGCTACTGCCGCAAACGCGTCCGATACCGTCGTACGCGCGGATTGTATTCTGTTTTTGCACTCTTCTAGATCCATAATCGGGCTTTATGTTGTTTTTTTATACTTGATCTTGTATTAGATAAACAGTTGTAAAGATAAAACGTCTACCGTACCGCAAATATGCGGCGATGCGCATTCGTGCATATGCCCTGCCGTAGGACATTTGTCACTGCTCGAGATCGTCAGATCATTCGCCGGCGTCCTTGCCGCAGCAGTTTTTGTACTTTTTGCCACTACCGCACGGGCACGGATCGTTCCGCCCTATCTGTTTCGATTTGGGCGTGACGTCCGGCTCTTTTATCTGCCTTTCGCCGTCGCCGTGGTTTTCTATAAGCTCGGTCTCTTGCTTGGGCGGTTCGGGCGGATACTCGACGTTGGCGCGCATAAGCATTACCACTACGTCGTCGTGTATATTGTTTATCATCTCGTCGAACATCTCAAAGCCTTCGCGCTGATACGCAATGACCGGATCCTGCTGACCGTACGCCTTTAGTCCTATACCGCTGCGCAGCGCGTCCATATTGTCTATATGATCCATCCACTTCTGATCGACGACGCGCAACATAACGTAACGTTCTATCTCTTCGAAATCCACACCGTGCTCGTTCGCTTCGTCTATCTTCTGCTGATACGTCCTCTCCACCTCGGTATACAGCATATCCTTAAGCTCGTCAAGCGTGTAGTTTTTAAGCTTGTCTTCGTCGAAAAACTCGGGTACCCCGGGCAGCAGTTTTCGCTCGACTTCCTTGTTGAGTTCTTCCGAATCCCATTCGTCGTAATCGACCTTTGGATCGGTATAGCCGTCCACTATCGTGTCGCATCGTTCGCGGATTATCTTTAATATCTCTTCGTGCATGGGCATTCCCTTAAGCACTTTGCCGCGCTCCGCGTAAATTATTTCGCGCTGTTTGTTCATTACATTATCGTATTCGAGAACGGACTTACGCACGGAGAAGTTTCTGCCTTCTATATTGCGCTGTGCGTTTTCGATCTGACGCGAAAGTATTTTCGCGGCGAGCGGCGTATCTTCGTCCACCTTGAACATGGACATGACTTTTTTAAGTCGGTCGCCCCAAAGTCGCAATACATCGTCCTCCGCAGAAAGATAGAAGATCGAAGATCCCATATCGCCCTGACGTCCGGCACGGCCGCGCAGCTGGTTGTCTATACGCCGTGATTCGTGACGTTCGGTGCCTATTATCCGAAGACCGCCGTAAGCGACCACTTTTTCTTTTTCCTCGGCGACCTCCGTCTTGAACTCCTGCATATACTTATTGTACAGCTCTCTCGCCTTTTTGGCATCTTCCGTTTCGACAGGGAAAACCGATGCCGCCAGATCGATATCTTCTTCGGCGTACCCTTCTTTAAGCAGCTTTTCTTTAGCCATAAATTCGGCATTGCCGCCAAGCATTATATCTGTACCGCGGCCTGCCATGTTGGTCGCTATCGTAACTTGGTGCAGCCTGCCTGCTTGCGCTATTATAGACGCTTCCTTGGCATGATTTTTAGCGTTAAGGACGTTATGCGGAACTTTTTCCCGACGCAGTATCTTGCTCAACGCTTCGCTCTTTTCGACGTTTGTCGTGCCTACGAGCACAGGCTGACCGCGGTCGTAACATTCCTTTATGTCCGCAACTATCGCGCGCATTTTTCCCGCGCTGTTAATAAACAGCAGATCGTTTTCGTCTACGCGCTGGCTGGGCACGTTTGTCGGAATTGTAACAACATCGAGCTTGTAGATAGAACGGAACTCGTTTTCTTCCGTTTTTGCCGTACCGGTCATACCGGAAAGCTTGTCGTAAAGCCTGAAATAATTTTGGAAAGTTATAGTTGCCAACGTTTTGTTTTCCGATTGGATACGCACGTTTTCCTTGGCTTCTATAGCTTGATGTAAGCCGTCGTTATACCGCCGTCCTATCATCAAACGCCCGGTGAATTCGTCGACTATGACAACTTCGCCGTCGTTTACTATATAGTCCTGATCGCGGTGCATTACGAAATTCGCTTTGAGCGCGTTGTTTATATAATGATAAAGCTCGGTGTTTTCGATATCCGCGAGATTTTCGACCTCGAAATAAGTTTCCGCCCTTTCGATACCTTGTTCGGTAAGATTGATAGCGCGTTTTTTCTCGTCTATCTCATAATCCTCGTCTTTTACGAGCCGGCGGGCGAACCTATTGGCACGACTGTACATCTCGCTGCTTTTTCCGCCCTTGCCGGATATGATGAGCGGCGTACGCGCTTCGTCGATGAGAATGGAGTCTACCTCGTCGATTATGGCAAACGCAAGATCGCGCTGTACCATATCCTCACGCCGCACCACCATGTTATCGCGCAGATAATCGAATCCCAGCTCGTTGTTAGTGCCGTACGTAATATCGCAGTTATATGCAGCGCGCTTCTGATCGGGTTTCATGCCGGAAACCGCCACGCCTACGGTAAGCCCCAAAAATCTGTGGATCTTTCCCATCCATTCCGCATCGCGCCGCGCAAGATAATCGTTGACCGTAACCACGTGTACGCCCTTGCCAGTCAACGCATTCAAATATGCCGGGAGCGTTGCGACAAGAGTTTTACCCTCACCCGTACGCATCTCCGCGATACGTCCCTGGTGAAGAGCTATGCCGCCCATTACCTGCACTTTAAAATGCTGCATGTTGAGCACGCGTTTGCCTGCCTCTCTGACGACCGCAAACGCTTCCGGCAGAAGATCGTCCAGCGTTTCGAAATTTTCGCTATACCGTTTTTTAAACTGTTCGGTCATACCGCGCAGTTCGTCGTCGGTCATTTCGGCGAATTTGGTTTCGAGCGCCATTACCTGTTCCGCTTTTGCTGACAGTCTTTTGACGTTCCGTCGGTTATCGCTGCCTGTTATGAATGAAATAAGTCCCATTATTACCTCGTAGACTCTTTATGTGCCGGACATTCGCAAAAGAGCGCAATATCCCCATCAATCTTTTGCACCGATTTTAATTTTATCACAATTATATGCCAAAAGCAAGGGATTACGGACATTTGCAAAAGATAATTTACCGCGTCGGCGATCTTGTGATACGTATTTTGCCGAAACGGAATATTTACGTGCGACTCCGGCAAACTAATGCCATGAAAAGAAAATTTTCGGTATGTGACAATTGCAAACGGCGGTTCCCATCAGAGCTTATGCTGCACTGCGAACACTGCGGCAGCCGCTACTGCCCCGTATGCGCAAAACACCTGGCTATATGCGAATGTACCGGAGATCTGACATACTTCGATTAAACTTATGCGGCAGATAAGATCTCCGGCAAACCGTATCTATCCGTTTTCGACACAAAACGTTTTTCCGCGCGACGGCAAAACGCCTTTCGCATTAAATTAGATGTTTACCGCTGTCAAACATAAAAACCGCACAAAAAAGCCGTCTTGCGCAAACAGCAGTCTTTACTGTGACTGCCGCACGCAAAACGGCTCCGAAGTAATTAGTATCAACGGATCACTTTGTACCGAACAGTCTGTCGCCGGCATCGCCCAGCCCGGGCAGTATATATCCGTTTTCGTTAAGGCATTTATCGAGCACGGCGACAAATATCTTTACGTCCGGATGAGCGGTCGCCAACCGCTCTACGCCCTCCGGCGCCGCTATTATCGACATCTGTCTTATATCCTTACATCCCTTGTTTTTTAACAGTTCTATCGCAGCTGCGGCGCTTCCGCCTGTCGCAAGCATGGGATCAAGCACTATAGCGCGCATTTTTTCTATTCCGTCAGGCAGCTTGCAATAATATTCCTGCGGCTCGAGCGTTTCTTCGTCACGGTACATACCTATGTGTCCGACCTTGGCAGTCGGAAACAGCGTGTGCACACCGGATACCATGCCCAATCCGGCGCGCAATACCGGCACAACCGCTATAGAGTTTTCGGCAACCATTTGCTGCTTGCATTTCATGAGCGGTGTGGTCACTTCCACTTCCTGCGTGGGCACGTCTTTAAACGCTTCGTAGGTGAGCAGCATAGTTATTTCTTCCACCAGCTCGCGGAAATCCTTTGTATGAGTATCGACCGAACGCAATATCGCTATTTTATGGCTTATAAGCGGATGGTCGAGTATCGTCACGTTATCGAATTTTTTCATTTCTTTTCCTTTGATATTTATTCGGACCTTTGATCTTTTGCCGACACGGAATTTACGGTATCGACAGTTGCCGCAGCTTCCGCATTACCGTTTATGCTTTCATCGACGACGGCATCGATTCCGTCCGTCTGTGCCGTCTCGGATTCCGCGCCCTGCGCTTTCTCGTTGTTTTTGACATTAACCATCAGATTGGTAAGAATACCGAGGATAAGCGCACACGCGACAGATGTAAGCGTTACTTTTCCTATATTGAGTACCATTCCGCCTACGCCGGCGATAAGAATAACACAAACCGTAAAAAGATTGCGGTTTTCGTTGAGATCCACCTTTTGTATCATCTTAAGACCGGAAACGGCTATAAATCCGTAAAGTGCTATGCAAACGCCGCCCATCACACATTTGGGGATACTCGCAAGAAACAGGGTGAACGGAGCGAGGAACGCGGACAGTATAGCCATACACGCCGTAACGAAAATCGTTACGACCGACGCATTGCGCGAAATAGCTACGCACCCGACAGATTCGCCGTAAGTGGTATTGGGGCAGCCGCCGAAAAACGCGCCGGCAACGGAACCGATACCGTCGCCCAAAAGCGTACGGTGCAGTCCGGGATCTTTAAGCAGATCGGTCTCTATGATCGACGATATATTTTTGTGATCGGCAAGATGTTCGGCGAACACCACGAACGCGACGGGAATGTACGCTACCGCTATAGAACCTATGTAAGCGCCTATATTCGCATTTCCGTATCCGCCGCCGTGAATGTTGAATGCCGTAAGGAACGAAAAATCGGGATACCATGCGGATGCCTGTCCGAGTGTACCGAATGTCTCGAAATTTATTATACGCATTGCTTCAGCGCCTTCTATATAGCCGAATCCCGTAAAGACCGCCGCCAGCGCATAGCCGGAAAGCATACCGATTATAAAAGGTATCATTTTGAGCATTTTTTTGCCGTATACCGAACATACGACAGTCACTGCAAGCGTAACGATACCGCACAGCAAACACAGCCACGCCGTTGTATTCATAATATATCCGCCGTTGGCAGCCTGCTGCGCATATCCGTAAAAACCGCTGCTTACCAAGTCTTTGACGGCGTTCCCGGCAAGAGACAGTCCGATTATCGCTACGGTAGGTCCTATAACGACCGCCGGCATAAGCTTGTCTATCCACTTGACACCGGCGAACTTGACTATTACCGCGATTATCACATAAACCAGTCCGGCAAAAACAGCGCCTACGATAAGCCCGAGATATCCGAGCGACATAGACACACCGCCCGCAAACGCCGCACCCATCGAACCCAAAAACGCAAACGAACTTCCAAGGAAAACAGGGCTTTTAAACTTAGTCAAAAGTTGGTAAACGATGGTTCCTACGCCGGCGCCGAACAATGCGGCGGAAGGCTGCATCCCGTTGCCCACTATCATAGGAACGGCTATAGTTGCCGCAAGTATAGCGAGAAGTTGCTGCAACGAAAATAAAAGAAGCCGACCGGTCTTCGGTCTGTCTTTTACACCGTACGTCATTTGCATGATTTTTATCTCCCGTATATAAATTGAATCTAATTGAATCCCGGGCGTTACGCCTATCGCTTCCGATTTTCAAGTCAACCTGTTGTATAATATCAAAAACAGACGGCAATGTCAATAATCCGACAGAAAAAATCACAAACAAAGGTCTATAAATTTTGAAACTAGCAAAAAAGAACTCTATCATTTAAGGTAGAGTTCTTTTTACTGAGTCAAGTATTACAAATTCTCTAACCTGCAATATCAACCCTAAATTTATTCTCATCAATGTTTCCATAATAAACAATAGTATGCCCAAAAAATAGATTATCGTCTTCAAAATAAATGGTAAAAGAGCTACCGTTAATTTCCATTACAATATTATTTTTATCAATTCGTTTTTCAATTTCGGCTGCAGTAATTTTGTGGTTATCGTCTTCGCTTTTCCAATCATTTACCCATTTTACAATATCCTTTGAACAATTTTTCAAAACAGTTTGATAAAAGTTTTTGAAATCAGATTTTATTTTTTTTAATGTTGATATTGAATGTGTTGCATCATCACTATTCCTATCAGGCTCTAAGCCAACACTAAGTTTTTTATTTTGTAGTATCATATGTCCTTCATATGTAGAAAAAATTCTATTAAATGTAAATGAAATACCATCAATAACTTTGATTATTGGTTTTAATTGTTCTTGTATTATTTCATCAAATCGCTTGTCTTTAATTCTTTTAATTTTTAGTAAATAATAAAAATCTTTATCTTTTATTTTCTTACATACAACACTATAGACAGATAATTTATCTACATCTAAAAACTTTAAAGGTTTTTTATTATTTAAATAATAAGTTAGCCTAATATCCTTTTGTACCGGCTCATTATTTTCATTTATACATGCAATACACTTGATAGTACTAGAAAAGTATTCATCCCCTTGTGATTTTGCAGCACCACCAACACGATGTCCTGTAAGAATCGTCATTTTGATAATATTATCTTCACACTCTTTAGAGATATAATTTTTGCAAAATTTTTTATATTCTTTAACACTAGTCTTTTCTTCCATACAGATTCTCCTTTCAAATATTATAGCATACAATACTAAAACTTGGGCTATAAAAAAAATATTAAAAATTTTTAACTTGGCATTTAGGCGTGTGCTTGGTATTTACAAGTGGCGTCGCTTCGCTCCGCCAGACAAGAACACGCCTAAACAAAACTAAATTTGGTTAAAGAGGACAAAAGAGCGGTTGCTGGCAGAGCGTTACGCATACCGCTCTTTTGCTTTTTGTTTTCTTCTCTCAATTTTTAGTATAAACGAATATTCTTTGTTGTCAAGGTCAAGACAAGTGTCATAAGATTTGCAGATTATTTATTTTTTAAGACAACCTTGACAACGGCATAATTATTCGTTTTTGTGGCAGATAAGAGAGAGTAAGGAAAAAAGAAAACATAGGCAGTTGTTTTGTCTATGTTCTTCTTTAATTATTTCGCTAGTTTCAAAATGGACTAACTAAGCACGCTTTATTTTACGTTCATTTGGATCTTGCAAACTTTATTTCGTTATTGTAAAGCGCGCAAACTTCTTCGAAAGACGGAATACTTTCCGCAGCGCCTCGGCGCGCGACCGTTATAGATGCGGCGCGAGTAGCAAACAGACACGCTTCTTTAAACGAATACATCCCTATATGCGGATAAGTCAACGCGAGCGCTCCGACAAAAGTATCGCCGGCGCCCGTAGTGTCTACGGCGTTCACCTTTAAAGCCGGGATATGCGATACCAGCTTTCCGTTATCGGATACAGCCGAACCTGCCGAGCCCAACGTAAGCACGACGTATCGCACGCCGCGATCGTGGAATTCGCGCATAGCTTCAAGCTGCGAGGTCCAGTCCTTGGGGTTTATGCCGGTAAGTATCTGCGTTTCCGTTTCGTTGGGGATTATTATATCCACGTTGTAATAGAAATCGGCAGGCAGTTCTTTTGCCGGCGCGGGGTTGAGCACCGTAGTCATACCTATGGCACGTGCCTTGCGAAGAGCATAGCCCACTATATATGTAGGAACTTCCAACTGACACAGCAAAGTATCGGCGGCGGTCGCATTCTGCAGCGCTTCGTCTACGTCGGATTTGCTTATGCCGAGATTTGCGCCGCTGTACACTAATATTCGATTGTCCTTACCGCTGACGGTAATAACGGCGATACCGGTATTTCGGTTGACACGGCGTACAAATTCCGTATCCACTCCGTACTCGTCCAACTTGTTTATAAGATCTTCGCCGATTGCGTCCTTTCCCACCTGTCCTATCATTTTTACGGCTTTTCTGCCGTCGTCGTACTTTCTGGCAAGCCGGGAGATCGCAACTGCCTGGTTGGCGCCCTTACCGCCCAAACCCATTCTGCAGCCGTCGGCTATAAGTGTTTCGCCTTTTTTCGGAACGCGTTCGACTTCGAGCGATATGTCGTTATTTATACTGCCTAAAACGTAGATCATATTACTCTCCTTTGCCGTAAACTTCCGAATGCACCGTATCCGCGTCTGCGTCCGCAGCCGCGCTTTCCGATTCCGCAGCAGTCTGCGGTCTCAAGCTCTGTCCGCTGTGCTTGCGCTCGTGCGAGCGGCGCTTTTGTTCGTCGGAGATCTTTTCCATAGCTTCGCGTTGCGATCCCGAAGGTGATTTAATGGAAAACGCTATATTCGTCAAATGATCCGCTATACGCTCGAGCGCACTTATGATCGAATAAAAATACGTACCGCTTTCGACGGAACAGCCGCCGGCATTAAGACGTGCGATATGATTATTGCCGAGTAGACGTTTGGTCATGTCCACTTCCTGTTCGCGTTCCGAAAACCCGTTAAGCCTTTCGACGGCATTGTTTTCGAATATGTACACCGCTTCGTCGAACATTGCCATTACCTTGTCGTACATATCTTCCAATTCGTCCAAAGCTTCCGACGTAAATTTACAGTCGTTTTCTTTCATCGACTGCGCACTTTCCATAAAGTTTTCGGCATGGTCGGCTATGCGTTCTATGTCGCCGACGACGTGGTGTAACGAACCGACGAACTTCTCGTCGGAACGCGTGAGAGACTGCGAAGACAGCTTGATAAGATATTTGGTGACGCCTTTGTTTATATAGTTTATGCGCTGTTCGTCTTTTTCGACTTTTTCGTGATCCGACACATTTTGAGTCAGCACCGCAATCATCGCGCGTTTAAGGTTGTCCTTTGCCATAGTCGCCATATGGTCCACTTCACGCTTTACCTGCGCCACCGCTATAGGCGGAGTCTGCAAAAATCTGTCGTCTATAAAATACATGCGCGGCGCTTCGTCCTCTCCGCCGCGTTTGTCGCGCACCAACCAAGACGCGAGCTTCGTAAGCTGATTTATAAACGGCAACAACAGCGCTGTAGTTACGAGATTGAATATAACGTGGAACATTGCGACCTGAAACTGCGGATCTTTGAAACACATGTTGAGAAATTTAACGATATGATCGGAAAGCGGCCAAATGACGGCGGTAAACAATACCGTGCCTATTACGTTGAAAAGAAGGTGTATCGCCGCCGTACGTTTCGCGTTGGTACTTGCTCCGACAGACGCTATCATAGCCGACACGCACGTGCCGATATTCGTACCCAATATAATAAACAGCGCCAGCGACAGAGGCAGCGCGCCCGATCCGGTCATGGTTATAACAATACTAGTTACCGCCATCGAACTCTGCATGAGCGCGGTAAAGACCATACCTACAAGTATAAGTAGCAGCGGAAAGCTTATCTTCCGAAACGCGTCCGCCATTGCCGCGTTGACAGTGGGGTTTGCAAACGCGCCGCTCATCGCCTCCAGACCCACGAATATAAGTCCGAAACCGCCGAGTATACCGCCGATACGCTTATACTTTTCTTGTTTGAAAAACGCTATCATAAGCGCGCCGACAAAAGCGAGCACCCCGAAAAATATCGCTATATTAAACGACGATAACGATACTATGATCGCGGTAAATGTCGTACCTATATTTGCACCCATTATTATAGCGGTGGCTTGCGTAAGAGTCATAAGCCCGGCATTTACAAAACCTATGACCATAACGGTAGTTGCCGCCGAGCTTTCTATAATAACGGTGACTGCCGCGCCGACACCCACACCGGCAAATCGGTTATTGGATATTTTGCCGAAAAGCTTGCGCATGCCTTTTCCGGCGCTGCGTTCCAGTCCGTCCGACATGAATCTCATACCGAACATAAATACGCCGACGCCGGCTATCAACGATAAAATGCTGGTCAGAACTTCCAAACCGATACTTTCCTATTTTAGATTCGAATACAGTATACGACAATATTCGCATGTTGTCAAGCAAGGCAAGGCGCTTACCGATAAGGTTTGCGAAAAGTCTCGGCATAAAGCTGTCGCGCTTGACAAAGGAAAGCATAGTATATATAATAGGTAAGAAATGTTCAGACTTGTGCGGTTTTTAAAAGGTCATATCCCAGCTACGCTCGCCGCACCGCTCTGCAAGCTGATAGAAGCTATCGCCGAGCTTGCCGTGCCCATGATAATCGCGAGCGTTATCGATACCGGTATAGCAAACGGCGATAAATCGTACGTTATAAAATACTGCTCGCTTATCGGCGTGCTTGCCGTGGGCGGATTTATTATTTCGGTCACAGGGCAGTATCTCGCGTCCAAGGTGGCGTTGGGGTTCGGCACACGTCTGCGCAGCGCCGCATTCAAGCATATAAACTCCATGCCGATATCGTCATGCGACAAGATCGGCGGCGCGTCGCTCGTAACGCGTGTCACCGGCGATGTCATAAACTGTCAAAACGCGCTAAACATGTTTCTGAGGCTTGTTCTTCGTATGCCGTTCGTCGTAATAGGCGCATTTGTTATGAGCATGATAATCGATCCCATACTGTCGCTTATGTTTCTTGCAATGACGATCGTTCTCGGCGCGACGATAGCCTGCGTGCTCAAGCTGACAATGCCGCGTATAAAGAAAGCGCAGAAAAACCTGGACGAGATATCCCGAAGCACTGCGCAGAGCATATCCGGCGCTCGAGTCATCCGCGCGTTTTCCAAACAGAACGATACTAAATCCGGCTTTGCCGTAACGTCAAACACCGCCGCCGAAACCAACATAAGCGCGGCAAAGATATCCGCACTGCTTACACCGCTCACCTTTGCGGTAGTAAATCTTGCGATAATAGCCGTATTGTGGTTCGGCGGCATAAAAGTCAACATCGGTACGCTTACGCAAGGCGAAACGTTTGCGCTTATCAACTACTTGCAACAGGCGTTTTTCGTAATAGTCAACATAGGCAACGTGTTTTCTGTATTCACACGCTCGTCCGCCTGCGCAGCCCGTGTAAACGAAATTTTGGATCATCCCCTGCCGGAAAACGGCAGTCTTTCGGAACTTTCCGACTGCGACGACATTATCAAATTCGACGGAGTTTCGTTCGCATACGACGGCGATTATGATGTGCGCGATATTTCGTTCACCCTTAAACGCGGAAAAACGCTGGGTATCATAGGCGGTACGGGCAGCGGCAAGACCACGATCGTCAACCTTATAGAAAGGTTTTACACGCCGCATACGGGCACGATAGAGTTCTGCGGTGCCGACGAAGCGGCATACGACATAAACTTTTTGCGCAAAAATATCGGATACGTTCCTCAGCGCGCCGCAGTCCTGCGCGGAACACTGGAAAGCAATCTTAAAATAGCCGACGAAAACGTTACACGGGAACGGCAGCGCAATGCGATGGAACTTGCTCAAGCATCCGAGTTGTGGGACAGATTGGGACCCGACGGCGTCGTAGAAAACGACGGACGCAATTTATCGGGCGGTCAGCGGCAGCGCGTGTCGATTGCGCGTTCGCTCTGCCGCGACAATATACTTTATCTTTTCGACGACGTTACTTCCGCGCTCGATTACAGAACGGAACGCGATTTTATAAACGCCGTAAGATCGGTACCGGGCGCAAAAATATTCGTTTCGCAACGGATAAGCGCTGTTTCGGGCTGCGACGACATTCTTGTACTCGACGGCGGACAGATCGTAGGCTACGGTTCGCACGAAACTCTAAAAAAAGAATGTCCGCTGTATGCGGAATTCTGCGCTTCGCAATCGGACATGTGACGCTATGAAAAAAACAAACGTAAAAAACAGTTCGACGTTACGTCGGCTCATAAAATATTTGAAACCGCATTCCTGGCTGATGGTTTGCGCATTCCTGTGCGCGGTCGTTACCGCCGCCGCTACGCTGTTCTCCCCCGTCGTTATAGGCGGAGCTGTCGACTGCATAGTCGGAGTGGACGATGTCGATTTCGAAAAACTTGCCGTATATCTTTGCATACTCGCAGGTCTTATAGCAGCGGTACTTATATTTCAGTGGCTTATGAACTTATGCGCCCAGCGCGCAGCGCATCTTACTGTACGCGATGCACGGCTCGGAGGATTTTCCGCACTGACCGACGCGCCGCTCTCGTTTGTAGATACCAAATCGCCCGGCGATATAACGTCGCGCATCTCCGTCGACGCGGATCAGATCGCCGACGGGATCGTTCAGGGCGCCACGCAGATTTTTACCGGCGTAATAACGATAATCGGCACGCTTGTTTTTATGATACTGATAAACCCGTGGATAGCGCTTGCTGTCGGCGCGCTGACGCCGATCTCGCTTTTGGTATCGTATTTCGTAGCCAACGGCACTCATAAATACTTTACGCGTCAAACAAAAGTACGCGGCGACCTGTACGCAAAAAGCGAAGAAACGGTGCGCAACCGTGCGCTTATAGCGGCTTACGGACACGCAGCCGTTGCCGAACGCGAGTTCGGCGCGATCAACGAAGACCTGCGCGACTGCGGATTTAAAGCAACATTTTTCTCGTCGCTGGTCAACCCGTCCACTCGGCTCATAAACTCGCTAGTGTACGCCGTTGCCGCGGTTATGGGCACCGTATTCGCCATAAACGGGCAAGTGACCGTAGGCGGAATAACCCAGCTTTTGCTTTACGCCAATCAATTTGCGCGGCCGCTCAACGAAATAACCGGCGTTATTACCGAGTTTCAAACATCGCTCGCCGCCGCAAAACGCATACTCGATCTGTCCGACGTCGAACCGCAGAACGACGACGGCGCAGAACTTAAAAGCAACGGCAACATAGCTATACGCGATCTCTATTTTTCGTACGTTTCCGACAAACCGCTTATCGAAGGCATGAATGTCGAAGTTCCGCAAGGTACGTTAGTTGCGATCGTCGGAAGAACCGGCTGCGGTAAGACTACGCTCATTAACCTGCTCATGCGGTTTTACGACCCGATAAGCGGCGATATACTGTTCGAAAACCGATCCGCGGAAAATTTCAAGCGCAGCAGCGTGCGCAAAAACTTCGGTATGGTGCTCCAAGACAGCTGGATATTCAAAGGTACCGTGCGCGATAATATCGCATACGGCAAACCCGACGCTACCGACGAAGAAGTAATAGCCGCCGCACGAGCCGCCGACATCGACGGGTTCATTCGACGTATGCCCGACGGTTACGACACCGTGATCGACGACGGCGACGGGATATCGCAAGGACAGAAACAGCTTATAAACATAGCGCGTATAATGCTTGTAGATCCCCCCATGCTAATACTCGACGAAGCGACGAGCAATATAGATACCCGTACGGAAAAACGCGTGCAGGCGGCTTTCGACAAGTTGCTGCGACCCGAAAACGGAAAAAAGAAAACGGGTTTTGTCGTCGCGCACAGGCTTTCCACTATAGTCGGCGCCGATATGATACTGGTAATGGATAACGGAAAAATAATAGAACGCGGCACACATAAAGAACTTTTGGACAAAAACGGCGCCTACGCTTCGCTGTACCGCGCTCAGTTCGCCAAAGAATCTATATGATATTCGGAGGAGCCTACTATGAAGATCTACCGATCCGCGACCGAACTGATAGGTCACACTCCGCTATTGGAACTCGCAAGATACGGAAAATTTAAAAAGCTCGAAGCAACAGTGCTCGCCAAACTCGAATATCTCAATCCGTACGGTTCCGTAAAAGACAGAGTTGCGGCAGCCATGATCCGTTGCGCCGAAATGCGCGGCGAACTGAGTCCCGGCTCGGTAATAATAGAACCGACCAGCGGCAATACCGGAATAGCACTCGCCGCCGTCGCAACGGCAAAAGGCTATAAAATGATAGCGACAATGCCCGAAACGATGAGCGCCGAACGTATAAATATACTCAGAGCGTACGGCGCACAGGTCATACTCACAGACGGGTCCAAAGGCATGTCGGGCGCAGTGGAAAAAGCCGAGGAGCTGGCAAAAACCACGAACGGTGCGTTTATGCCGGGACAGTTCACCAACCCCGACAATCCGCAGGCGCATTACGACACTACCGGCCCGGAGATCATAGACGATGCGGACGGGCGTATAGATATTTTCGTCGCAGGCGTCGGGACGGGCGGAAC
This sequence comes from uncultured Christensenella sp., assembly GCA_910585055.1. Taxonomy (GTDB): domain Bacteria; phylum Bacillota; class Clostridia; order Christensenellales; family Pumilibacteraceae; genus Anaerocaecibacter. The sequence goes on from CAJUBY010000011.1 coordinate 43,934, forward strand.
GTTAAGCGGCGCAGGCAGGCGTTTAAAAGAATACAACGCTGACATTCGCGTAGTAGCCGTGGAACCGGCGCTTTCGCCCGTACTGTCGCAAGGACGTTCGGGCGCGCACGGCATTCAGGGCATAGGCGCGGGATTTGTGCCCGATACATTGGACACATCGGTATACGACGAAGTGATAACGGTGACGGACGGCGATGCGTTCGAAACAGCCGAAATTCTCGGCAAGACCGAAGGACTGCTCATAGGGATATCAAGCGGCGCTGCGCTTTTCGCCGCGTCGGAACTTGCAATGCGCAAAGAAAACGCCGGGAAAAATATAGTCGTTATATTCCCCGACTCCGCAGACAGATACTATTCCACGGAACTGTTTAAAAACCGATCCGAAGATTAAAAGTATACGTTCTTTATTATAATCGAAAACGGCGTTCGGTCTACCGCAGATCAAACGCCGTTAATTTGTAAAATCGATTTGTATATCGCGGCACAAAAATGTCGATTTTGCGTCAGTCGAGCCGTTCATGAAGTATACCTGTTTTTACGGGCGCAAACACGTAGAATCCGTATCTGTCTCCCAGCTTTTGCGTACAAGCATAAAACTTTTCCATATCGGTGAAATATCCCAACACCATTCCGCCCGAACCCGTAAGATTGACCGACGCGCCGCAATCACGCAAAGCTTTTGCATTACGCTCTATATCGGACAACAACGCCGACGCAGGCGCGTACAGCGCGTTGCCCATGCAGCCGAGCGCGTCGGGCGATCCCGAAAGTAACAGTTGGAACATCTTTTCGTTATCGGTAGGACAATACGACTTTTCGGGATACAGCGCGTCGAACTTTTTATACGCAGCGGCAGTCGAGACGTTACCGCTCATAAGCCCTACGATAAACAGCTCCAGCTTGTTCTCCACGAAAAACAAGTCTTCCCCCGTTCCGCTAACGCGCGCCAGTCCGCCCGTCAGCATAAACGGCACGTCGGAACCTATCCCGAGCGCGGTCTTACGCATATCCACGCCCCGTTCGGGCAAACGGTAAAAAACGTCGAGCGCGCGCAACACCGCCGCTCCGTCCGCCGAAGATCCGCCCAGCCCGGCGCCGACGGGTATGCCCTTTTCAACGGTTATGTCGTAACCGCAACCGCCTATTATATCGTGAACGGCTTTTGCCGCCCTGTACGCGGTGTTGTCCTCTCCTATATCGGCATTGACGAATTTAACGTTTATCTCCGCGTCGGCACGTTCGGTAAGCGTAACTATGTCGAACGCGTCCAACGACATCATAAACCCGTCGAGCGTATGGTTCCCGCTCGTCTCGTCGTAACCGGTAATATTAAGCGATAAGTTTGCTTTGGCAAACGCCCGTAATTTTATGCTCTTTCCCATAACGCGATTATACCACGTATCGCTCGCGCTGTCAAGATATCCGTCCGAACGCAAAGCACAAAAAAGCACCGCAAGGTATCATCGTACGACATATGTCCGTATTACGCCCGATAAATAAATCGACTCGCAAATCGCCGCCTATCGAAACCACGCCGCGAGGCATTGCGATTTATGTCTTTACCGTCTTGACAACGTGACGAGTATCGCGAATTCTGCGTTCTACGACTTTTCTTCCTTTCTTCCTTTAGAGCATAACTTTAATGCAGTAGAACGAAATTGATAAAGGCAGAAAGTGGAACACTATTACCGGCAATTACATAACCGGCGGATAAGCGAATAACGTACGCCGTTACAAAAACGCATAAAATCGGATACGGCAAAGCCGCGGCATAACACATATCTATTATAACAGATGTCTTGAATTTTACCGATAATTTTGTGTTGTATTTTTACTTAATGCCATATAAAATGCACTCCGAAAGTTTGTTTAACTTTAGGGGTGCATTTCATTTATTTATTATGATTATATTAATGTTTATGTCGTTCCGCATATAGACGTGCCGAACGAAGATCGAACAAAAGGTTTACCGTAAAAGCATTGCCGCACGCGCTACGACGCCGGGTTACTTTTATTTACCGCAGAAGTTTATAAGCCGCTCGCCGCCGTTGTAAGGCGCAGTCGCTTCGTTCTGACGCTCCACGCTTTCGGGCGAACAGCAAAGCGCTTTTGCCGCCTGCCACAGCGTTTCGCCGGGTTTTGCGATATGCACGATCACAGTCGCGTCGGGACGCGCCAACGGCTCGCCGAGCTTTACGCTTTCCACAAACGTACACTCGCATTCGGACGACAGCCGCAACGTAAACATGACCTCCGCTTTTATATCAAACACAGATTCGCGGCGCACGCGCACGGACACGTCCGTAACTGCGGCTGTCGCATACACGTTCTGCGCGTCGGTATGTACCGCCAACGGCATACTGAACGGCAGACGGAACGCCAGCGTGTCATACACATTCTTTTCGGCGTTATAGTACACTATGTCGCCGCCGATAAGCCCTTCCGTAACGACGCGTTTATCTTCTATCTTCGCATCGGAAACGGTACAGAACGTACCCGTTACGCAAAGTACGTTATCGGCAGCAGGCTTGTCGTCGGGTATGGGGATCTGTCCGTCTACCGTATCCGCGACAGTTATCTGCGGCTCTACGGACTGACACACCACAGCGGACGTAGTTTGTTCGATCTCGTTGTCCGAACAGAATACATCCGTCACTGCGTTTGCCGTTTTGCTTTCCAATACGGTAACGTTGACGGTAACCGTCGACGAAAGCTCCAGTCTGTTCTCTTCGGCGGCAAGCGTTGCCGTTCCGTCTGTTACAGCCGCCGATGCAAACGCTGTGTTCCCTTCCCGTGCGCCGAGCGCCGAAATGCTCTTTACAAACGGAGTTACCACTTTTACGGAAGTAACGGTATCGTCCTCGGTACGCATTACGACGTTGGTATACACGGCGCCCGTAACCTTAACTTCGCCGTCGCCTGCTTCGGCGCCGGTTATAACGGCTTTGGGAAAAGCGCACAGAACGTCGGTCATTTTGGACACACTGACGCTGTCGGTCACGTAAACCGTTTCGCTCTGTTCGGAGCAAACTGTCATATATTCTATCTCGCGTCTGTCCGCATAAATACCGTCGTCTGGTTCCGCCATACAGGCGCGCTCTTCGCCGACCGCGCACAGCGCCGCGGTGTCTATTACCGCAACCGTCTTTATTATTCCGCCTTCGACGGACGCCTCGGTATTTATAACTTCGGGGACCAGCGTTACGTTCATGCCCGCTTTTATTTCCTGCGCGGTTATTTTATCGGAAAACTCCGACACTGTCGTCAGGCACTCTATAGCGCCGTCGGCGAGCACGATACAGTCGAACGTGACCTTACCGACATATCGGATCTCGCCTGCGAAAATTTCCGCAGGAGTCGTTACCGCAGTCGCCGATACGGAAAGGATCCTACATTCGCGTTCCGGCTGCTGCCGCGCCTCTACCACAGCTTGACCGCCTGCTATCCGCTTGAACTCGTCGCTTTTAATATTGATGATTTCGGGCATAATGCTCTCCTTGAATAAAATATATCGCTATATGTTATTCAAGACGGCAGCGCAATATGCCAACTTATCCCGTTATTGTTTTTCCGCTTCCGAATATATTGTCGAATCCGCACACTTTTATGGCGCGGTTTCCGACACCGCCGAATATACTGTTTGTACAGACGGAAAAGTTGTTTAAGCTCCGGGCGCGAGCGAAAACTTTATATCGCCGCAGATAACGTCCGAATACGAAAACGAAACCAATTCGCCTGCCGCCGCACGGAAAGTAAATACGGACGGAAATAGGTCGACGATCTCTCCGTCCATGCGCGTTATCTTTTTTCTGCCTTTATTGATAGCCAGGGAGAGACTCTTCCCTTTTAGATCGGCAATATCCTGTTTTACCTGTTTTATGTTTACGGCACGTCTTCGCATAATATCCTCCGCGAATAATTATTGACATTCTGCGCAAAATTCAAACCGTATGTAAAAAATCGTATATTCTCTTAAAAAATCTTTAAAACACCCCTCAAAACAGTTTACAAATAATCTTAAAACGCATATAATATGTGCGATTTACAAGGCAATACAAAACGGAGATCTTTTCATGAAAAAAGAAAAAACCAACAAAGACGAACGCCCCGTTTACATCTTATGTCCGCGTTGCGAGATAAACTACATCGACAAGCGCGATAAGCTATGCGCTGTCTGCAAAGCCGAACTCGGTTTCGGCGATCCGTCCATTCTTCTGCCCGAAGAGGAAGAAGAACAGGATACGCGTATCTGCCCCGTCTGCCGCGTCAACTTGCTCGGCGAGGACGAGGAGATCTGTTTCGAGTGCAAAAAAGAACTCGAAGAAAAGGAAAAAGAATCCAAAGAGCTTTCCGACGAAGACGACGATAACAATACATGGGAACCGTTCGACGACGACACCGAGGAAGAGATCCCGGACGGTATGCAGGAAATATTGATAGACGACGAGGAAGAGGAAGAAGAGGAGGAAGAAGTAGAATCGGTTTCGGACGAACCGGATGATTTCGATTTTGACGTAGACCCCGACGATTACGAAGAGGACGAGGAAACCGAAGAATAACGGTATACCGACGTTTACGATAAAAAGAGCGCCCGTGACCGGCGCTCTTTTTGTTTGCATTATTTATGACATCGGCGTTATGCGCGCCCGTATTTTTGTAGCAGCTTACGTATAGCACCTGCTTTTTTCGTCCATTTATCGGAGGAACGCCACACCCAGTTACCGCCCAGTGTAGACGGAGTGTTCATTCTCGCCTTGGACGGTAAATTCAAAAAGTCTTGCATAGGTATTATTACGGTATCGGCGGCGGACGACATAAGCCTTTCCGTTATCTCTGCCGCAACGTTATCCCCGTCGTAACCCAGCGTTCGCCGCACCAGCGATTTTGTATCGTCCGAAAGCGATTCGAACCATCCGCGAGTAGTGTCGTTGTCATGCGTGCCCGGATATGCGACGCAATTGTTATTGTAGTTGGTATAGTAAAAATCATTATACGGATTGCCGTCGAACGAAAACTGCATTATCTTCATTCCGGGATAACAGGTACGCCGTACAAGTTCGCGCACGCAATCGTGAAGCTCGCCGAGATCTTCGGCTATTATTGCCGGATCGCCCAGCTCGCGCCGTATCGTATCGAAAAATTCCATTCCGGGTCCGGGCCGCCACTCGCCTACCTTTGCGTCCCGACGGTCGGCGGGGATCACGTAATAATCCGCAAACGCGCGGAAATGGTCGATACGGATAACGTCGTACAGTTTAAGAGCCATGCGCATCCGCATGACCCACCAGGAATAACCGGTGGTACGCATGTATTCCCAATCGTATATGGGGTTGCCCCACAGCTGCCCGTCCGCCGAAAAATAATCGGGGGGGACCCCGGCAACGACCTTGCGCGACAGATCTTCATTCAGCAAAAACTGCTTTGGATCGCTCCACACTTCCACGGAATCATGTGCGACATAGATAGGCATGTCCCCGACTATCTTTATACCTTTCGAGTTTGCGTATGCCTTGAGCGCGGACCACTGCGTAAAAAATTCGTACTGTAAAAACTTATGAAATTCCGCCGCCTTACCGAATCTTGTCATATCCGCCGTACGGTGCATGTATTTTTCTTCCCATGTATACCACGCCTGCATCCCGTGCTCTTCTTTAAGCGCCATGAATAAAGCGTAATCGTCCAGCCAAAAAGCATTTTCCGTTTTAAATTTTTCGTAGTCTTCGGCCGGCGCTTTTATAAAACGCCTAAAAGCTTTGCGCAACGTGTTGTATCTTTCATTATATACCGCCGCGTAATCCACAGCCTTCAGCGGATATTCGGGCGCTTCCGATTTTTTAAGCAGCCCGTCGGAGATCAATGTGTCTATATCTATAAAATAAGGGTTGCCGGCAACGGCGCTGGGCGACTGATACGGAGAATCCCCGTACGACGTAGGACAAAGCGGCAGTACCTGCCACAGCGACAGTCCCGAACTCGACAAAAAATCGACAAACTCATACGCCGATCTGCCCAAAGACCCTATTCCCCTACTGTTCGGCAACGAAGATATGTGCATCAATACACCGGCTTTTCGTTCCACGTTTCACCTACCTATTAACCGTATATTTTAAGTATAGCATAAAAATATAAGAATTACAATTGTATAGCCGTATTTTTTGATATTTTTTGATCGGAGCGTCAAACCTTATATTAATGTACGTTTACATAAAAAGCCGCCGCATAATTGCGGCGGCTCTGCATTGTATCCGTTTATAAGATCACGCCTTGGGACCGGCATTTACTATAACTTGATCGAGATCGTACTTTTTGATATTCTCCGCAAAGTCATGCGCCAACTTTTTGGCAAGTCTGTCGTATTCCGATTTATCCTTCCAAACGTTTTTGGGATTGAGGATATTGCTTTCGACATTCGGGCACGTTTTGGGAATGGCAAGTCCGAAGAAAGGTTCGGTCTCGTATTCGACATCGGCAAGCGTTCCGTCGAGTGCGGCGGTCACGATGGCGCGTGTCGCCGGCAAGCTCATACGCTTGCCTACGCCGTAGGCGCCGCCCGTCCAGCCCGTATTTATAAGGTATACGCTTGAACCGTGTTTTTCGATCTTTTCGCCCAAAAGCTTTGCGTATTCCGCCGACGGCAGAGGCATGAACGGCGCACCGAAACAAGTCGAAAATGTGCTTACCGGATCGGTGATGCCGCGTTCAGTCCCGGCGACCTTGCTGGTATAGCCGGAAACGAAATAGAACATAGCCTGTTCCTTAGTCAGTTTAGCAACGGGCGGCAGAACGCCGAACGCATCCGCAGTAAGGAAAATAACGGTTTTGGGATGTTTACCTACAGAGGGAACGACTTTGTTGGGAATGAAATCTATGGGATAAGAAACTCTGGTGTTTTCGGTCAAACTTCTGTCTGTATAGTCGGGCGTACGTGTTTTATCGTCCATGACGACATTTTCCACAAGCGCACCGAACCGTATCGCGCCGTATATCTCTGGCTCGTGTTCTTTGCTGAGATCGATACATTTCGCATAGCATCCGCCTTCGATATTGAATATACCGTCATCGGACCAACCGTGCTCGTCATCGCCTATAAGTCCGCGCTTGGGGTCTGCGGAAAGCGTCGTTTTACCGGTACCGGAAAGACCGAAAAACAGCGCGGTATCGCCGCTGCCGTCCAGCGCCATGTTAGCCGAACAGTGCATTCCCAAAACGCCCTTTTGCGGCAGCAGATAGTTCATAAGACTGAACACCGATTTTTTCATTTCGCCGGCATACTTGGAACCCACGACGAGAATTATCTTTTTATTGAGGCAGAGCAGTATAGCCGCTTCGCTGTTGGTGCCGCACTCTTTGGGATCGAGCTTAAGCCCGGGTACGGCAATAAGAGTATAATCTTCCTTAAAGTTTTTGAGCTCTGCATCCGTAGGACGGATAAGCATGTTGTTCATAAACAGATTTTCTGACGCATATTCGTTTATAACGCGCACCGAAACGCGGTATTTGGGATCCGCGCCGGCAAAGCCGTCAAACAGATATACATTCTTACCCGAAAGATACTCGCCGACTTTTTTGTAAATGAGTTCGAATTTGTCGAGTGGGAACTTTTTATTTTCGGTGCCCCAGCCTATCTTTTCGGAAACACCGGGTTCGTCGACGATAAACCGATCTTTCGGCGAACGTCCGGTGTACGCACCCGTTTCGACAAGCAACGCGCCCGTATCCATCAGCTTCGACTGTTCGGTCTCCAAAGCTTCTTCGGTGAGTACAGCCGGACAAAGATTGCGTTCGACTTTTTTGGGATTTGCTATCCCGTACTTTTCAATACCGTATGTTTGCATATTTGCTCCTTTGGGCTCTTTGCCCTATTATTGTAATTGTTTATCACTGCGGCATATCATATGATCGGCATACTGCTCAGGCTCTGCCTAGCGCCGCCGCCAGCCGTTTGAGTCCGTCTGCACCCAGCTCTTCGGCACGCGCAGACGCCGTGTGCCCCAACGACGAAAGCGCATTCGTAATATCCGATTTATTTATGCCTGCCGTAGTCAAATTGTTAACGACGGTCTTACGCTTTTGCGCGAAACACTGTTTAATAAATATATCGAGTTCGTCGGTAAGCTCCGCACCGGGCAGCTTATCCAATCTTATAAGCGTACTGTCGACTTCCGGCATAGGCGTAAAATCCCATGATTTTATATCGCGTATCCTCGTAGGTTTGGCAACGGCCTGCACCGAAGCGGAAAGCGCGCCGAAATCGCCGCCGCTCACCGCGCATATACGGTCCGCCACTTCCTTTTGCACAAGACATGTTACGGATCCGCAAAGCTGCGATTTTAAAAATAAAAATATCATCGGCGTGGTAACATAGTACGGCAAATTGGCTATCACTATGTACGGCTCGCCTATCAGCATGTCTACAGTTTCCGCGCCCAGCTCCAGCACATTATTGCTGAAAAGCCTGACGTTACCGAATTCTCCCAAAGTCTCGTCGAGTATTGGAAACAGTGTTTCGTCTATCTCGAACGCGCAAAGGCTTTTCGCCCGTGCCGCAATAGCACGCGAAAGCGTTCCGGCGCCTGCGCCTATCTCCACAACGCATTTCCCGTCCGCGCCGCCGGCTTCGGCGATCTCGTCCAGCAAATCGGCATCGAAAATAAAATTCTGTCCGAACGCTTTTTTATACTTGAATCGGTGTTTCGCCAAAACGCCTTCGAAATCTACCATGATGTCATTATATCATACCGCCTTTAAAAAGGCAAGTTAAAATACGCATTCAATCGAGTAATATTATTCGCAAAATCATAACTTTAAATATGTACATTAATATGTATAATACTTCTCCGAACCGGTACGATCAGTATACCGCATCCGATCCGCTAACGACATATTACAATCTCCGAAAACGGCGTTCGATTCCGCGGAAAACAGTGTCTGCGTGCACAGTCTGCCGACGAAATGCTCTTTTAAAATGTATGATAAAACGATAAATATTTTATATGCCTTACCGTTCCACAAAATTTGCGAAAAGGACATAAAAATACCACGGCGGAAAGGGCACGAAAATGTTGATTAATGTCGATAAAGCATGTAAAATATATACATGAAAAATATTGTTATAAATAATTACGTAAATGTGCTGATCGATCCGAACAACAGGTTCAAGGCGGAGAAACTTACTCTATTGAGCGGTATCAGATCCGATCTTAAAGGCAGTAAGTTTCTTATCGATTCGACTATACTGTACGGAACGGACAGCAGTACCGCGTTTTGCGAGATCTACGATATAGTCGGCAAATACCGAAACGTAAAACCCAAAACTTTGATGCGCGCCATATCGTATTCTTTGGCTCAGTCGTTCTCTATTGCCGAACGCCTGTCGGCATTAGTCGGTGTAAATATACCGTCGAGCGATATCCACAGCGGCTTGGTCATCGCCTATCTCGGCAGACTGTTCAAAAATCCGGCGCTCGCCGCATGTAATATCCAAGACCTTATTTCGATGCCCGACACGGACAAAAAAATAAGTCGGTAGACATCCCGAAACGTTCGCGCATACAGAACGAAAATTTATAAAATATAGTAAAAGGGTTTGACAAATCGCCGCCGATAATGTTATAATCTTCAATGTCGAATGCGGAAATGGCTCAATGGTAGAGCAGTAGCTTCCCAAGCTGAAGGTTGCGGGTTCGATTCCCGTTTTCCGCTCCAACGGAAACGGGTGTCCGTTTTCGTCATCGAGGTGTAGCGCAGTTGGTAGCGCGCATGGTTCGGGACCATGAGGCCGCGAGTTCGAGTCTCGCCACTTCGACCATTTAAAATACGCGCCGTGCAAAATACAGTGCGCGCAAAACTAGGAGCGGTATCGAAGTGGTCATAACGGGCCTGACTCGAAATCAGGTAGCCCGCAAGGGCTCGTGGGTTCGAATCCCACCCGCTCCGCCATTAGTGAATAATACGAACCCACGCCAAAGTGAGTTCGTATTATTCTTTGAAAGAGAATACTTCGGCGTTTGCGTTGGAATGAATATAGCGTCGCCGGAACCGCCTACACCGACAGCGTGGAAAACACAAAAGCGTGATGAGAACGGCAACTTTACAAAATAGCGATAAAGGCACTTTAAGAGAAATCTCGGAGTGCCTTACGGTTTGCTTGATTAAGTATTTTGGTTTTGCTATAATAATTGTACGATAAACAGTAA